>JAGPKJ010000057.1 GCA_018053995.1 Lachnospiraceae bacterium
ACCTTTGACTCATCATCATTGGCTCATTACTCTCTGCACATTACCCTTTGCTCATCACCCTTGGTTCGTTATTTTTGGCTCATCACCCTTTGGCTCATCACCCTTTGCTCATCACCCTTTGCTCATCACCCTTGGTTCATTACCTTATGTTCTGATCCAAGTTCCGTTACCAGCACCTCTATAGCTGTCCTATCTGCCATGCTGCCCGTCTTGACTGATTCGTCCGCGTCACAGCATTTTTCGATTGCCGATCTTATCTCACTTATATCCATCCGACGTGCCTGACTGATATATCGGTTTGAATAATACGGAATCTTCTGCTTGATCTCTGCATTTCCCGCGCCGCTCATGACTAGCATCTTCGCTTCAAGTAACAGCTTATATTCCCTGACGATCAGTGCAAGTATCCGAAATGGCGATTCGTCGCGTTCAAGCAGATCTGTGAAAAGGCTTAATGCTTCCTTTGTCCGATGCGCTGTCATATCCTCGATCATATCAAATATCTTATCTTCGATCTGTCTTGTGCAGATCTCATCCATATCCTTACGTATAACAACATCCCTTCCGTCAGTATAACACATCAGCTTTTCAAATTCAGTGCTGATGATATCCATGTTATCTCCTGTCAGGGAAATAAAATATTCAAGGTCAGCCCTTGTCATATTCTTTTTCTCTTCCTTGATCTTCTTCATGAGCCAGCCTGCCAGCACATTCGGGGCAAGACGCGGCATCTCATCAGCCAGTCCATTCTTGCTTACAAATTTATACAGACCTGTCCTCTTATCGATCTCCGGTTCATCGAAAATAAAAGTCGTAGTTTCGGGCTTGTTCTTCAGATATTCTGCAAGGTCTTCTCCACCTTTTTTCATAAGTCCCGAGTTCTCTATGACTATTACCCTGCGATCAGCAAAAAAAGGCATTGTCTCCGAAAGGTCTATGATCTTCGCTGTATCTACGTCCGTTCCACGAAAGCAGCTGTAGTTCATCGTATCATCTTTTGATACAAGAGCATCTCGCAGGTTGTCACGGTACTGTCTTCGCAGATAATCCTCTTCGCCGTAAAGAAGGTATAGCGTATGAAATTCTCCCTTTGCAAGTTCGTCTGCTATTTTCTGCATCTTGTCTCCCTGCAATCATGTATCCATGCAATCATATCAAGACGTCTGGCTGTCTTATTCCCGCGCAACTGTTGTTGTAACCTCTATCGTAACTGAACTTCATCAGTCTGATATTGTGCAGTAACTTAGATCACTTTGTATTAATCCTGCCCTGTCCCTTAGGATCGCTGTAATCAGCTCCAATGTTTCCGCCAAGCCCGCTTATGTAATTCATAAGCGTATCGGCATCAACTTCAATATCATCTTTGACTACAGGACATCCCTCGAACATTGACATCCCATCACCTGAATTTCTCAGCATATAATTGTGGGAAGCGACTGTATATGTCTTTGTAAGATCTAGCGGTATCCCGCCTACCATTACATCACAAACCCTGTATTTTCCTGAAACCTTTACAAAACTGCCTTTGACATCTGTAACAACTGATGATGGAACAGATGTATCTATCGTGTATGTAATACCCGATACCTGCAGGAAGCCTCCACATTCTTCGGGAAAGTTCCTTGAAGCCATCTCCAGTGCATCCAGTACCTGCTGTCCTGTCGCCTCTATCACACATGTCATATTTCCATAAGGAAATACCGACAGCACATCCTCATATGCTATATCACCTTTTTTGATATCGGCTCTTATACCGCCGCCATTCATAAATCCAATATCTGCTCCGGTTTCCTCCCTGAACGCGTCCGCACAGAAATCACCGAGATTAGTCTCGCTGTTTCTTATGGCACGCCGTCCTGTCGCAGTATCAAGCGTCGTCAGATCTTCTTCTGAGCTTCCAACTACTTTCTTGATCTCTGTTTCATATCTTCCTTCTATATTCTGTATAAACGTCTGCGTTGCCGTATCTACTGCCTTACCCTTATTTGTTGTAGAAATCGACATCGGCATAATAAGACGCATATTTGAATAGATGATCTTCGGATTTCTGATAAGTCCGCTGTTAAGATTATATATCTCCTTCCAACGGTCTGATGAGCCAAGCTGGTCTTTCGCTATACTGCGAAGGCTGTCTCCTTTTATCGTCGTATATGTATATGAGGCAGCGTCGCCCGAGACAAGTGGAACAAGTTCTGTCGACAGTTCTCCATCCGCATGGATAACCATCCTGCCTATATTCTTAAGCTTCGTGCCGGTCTGTGTTATAGTAACTTCTTTACCGTCAAGATTTTTGACCTTATTTCCCTGGACAGTCTCATGCGAATGACCGTCGATCACTGCATCTATCCCAGTTGTATGCGCCACTACCTGATCTGAAGACCAGATATCCGTTACGCCCTTTTCGCCGAGATGTCCTACAAGTATCACATAATCAGCACCTGCATTTCGTGCTTCATTAACATTTGCCTGAACCTTTGCATACAACGATGCTCCTGTGCCATCTTCACAAAATCCGTAGATAAAATTGCCATCCTTATCCTGAAAATACTTTGGTGTGGATTTTGTAAAACTCTCAGGCGTAGAGACACCGACAAATGCGACCTTTGTACTACCATAGTCTTTCATCATGTACGGAGAAAAAACTGTATTTCCTGTTTTAAGATCTGTAAAGTTGCACGATATATATCCGCATTTAAGTTTTCCGGCAAGTTCCATAAAACGCTTCATCCCATAATCAAACTCATGGTTCCCCGGTACTGCTATATCATATCCCACTTCATTCATTATATCGATCAGATACGAACCTTTAGACAACGTGCCTATCGGTGCTCCCTGTATCGCATCTCCCGCATCTACCAGTGTTACATATGAAGTCTGTGCTTCCATCTGTTTTTTATAAAGTGCAAGTCCACCGTATCCGATATTGTCATCAACACCACAGTGTACGTCGTTCGTATAAAGAATCACGATGTCTTTATCTGTTACAGTGTCAGTGTACCCTGCTGCCTTCGTCACATTTACTGTTTCAGCTGTGTTTCCGGCTGCCTTCGTCACATTTACTGTTTCAGCTGTGTTCCCGGCTGCCGCAGTAATATTCACCCCTGCAAACATAGAAAGCGATACCGCAAATGACATCATGGTCACAATGATATGTTTCAAAAAACTGTTTTTCAAAAAATGATTATTCTTTTCAGACATTTAAGCCTCCCTCGATGGTTACCCTCTATCTTTTAGATACTTATATCTTTGCTTGAATACTGCTCTCTTTGCTTTTCTAAATCATTATATACGAATCGCTCCTAAAAAAGAATGCCTTTTCTATGTTTTAGTCAGCTATGACCGAGTTATGCTGCGCGCTGATAAAAAAACGTGGACTTGCGATTCCTCCAAGAGCATGTTTGGGATTTTTTCTTTGAAAAGATATTCAGTTAAACTGATTATACTTTTTTATATTCAAACACGTCCGATTCCGCCACTATTGCGATACCTCGTTCTACGGCATCGTCATAAGATATATTTTCGTACAATAATTTTTGCGTAATGTTCTTATAATCTGATTCATAAAATCTGCTGCTTATGATTTCCCTTAGCATCATTGGTATATTATAGATAAGCTGTGCAGATGGATTGTTTTTTGAATGCATTCTTTCATTCCTGACAGTGTCAATAAGATCATCCATTTTGTCATCTAATTTCACCGCTCCCATCAATTTACATATATCATATAAGTGCCTAGAATCTCTATCCTGCATATTTTGTATTCTATAATCGCAAATTGCAAATACCTTATCTGCGAAAGTTCTTTCAACAGACTGAACATCCATATTCACTTCTGCTGCTTCGAAAGAAATAGGTAAAGAAACGTTTCTCTCTTTACAGAACCGCCCAACAAAACTCCCAACAGTATGCCTGTTAACCGGGTAAGCAATTTGATAATAGTTAGTCTCTACAATCATTTCCAATGATTTATCACAAAGCAATGATTCGTACTTAAATACGTATCTATTATAATCATGTCGAGACATAACATTTTCCGGGTTTGCTAATATCAGTCCAAGTCGGTCTGCTATACTCATTATTACATCTTTAGATTTTTTATGTTCTATCTGCGTGGGTTTACGATTCATTGATAAATCAATATCTTCCGAAAAACGATCTATCAGATTATATGCTTTTGAAAGCGATGTCCCGCCTTTAAATACAAATGGTAAATCTGACTTAGCCAATTCGAATAAAAACATAGATTGAACCGTATCTTTCTCTATCATCTGTTCCGTTCTGCCAAGCTCTCTGGCCACAGTTTCTATTATTTCTTTCCATTCTTCGCGATAACTTCTATACCAATTCACGCATTAATCCTCCCTTGTAAATGTTTCTATATACTCTATCCGGAAAAAATGAAATGTATCTCTTTACCTGTTCAAAATCCACACCTGCCACATCTATAAAATCATTTAATTTATCTTCAAACTCTTTACCTGTAACCTCACTGTACTTGTCAATTGTTGTCATAAGATCCAAAAACTGCAAAGATGATTTGTTCTCTTCTGATACCGCCATCACCGGTTTATAAACAATAATCTGTCTGTCATCAATATTTAGTTTACGTTGCTTTGTAGATGCTTCGTTTGAGCACACTTCATAACATGAAGGATTCTGTGTTGTGAATCCATACATATTTGCCAATTGAATTCCAGTAATATAACCCTTAGTCTCTCCTGAAACTCCCAAATATCTTTTCTCAATAAACTGATCCACGGAAATCTTTCCTTTTGTTCCAAGAATAGTCATATATGAAATAATATAAATACCATTTTGTATACGCTCAATTTTTCCTTCATCTGTAAGTTTCTTCATCTCCTGTCTGATAGACTCCCTTGACCTTCCCGGAAGTTCTGACAAAAAAATAGGTTCGCCTTGTTTATAGTTTTCTATAACATAATCGTATAGCATGTTATTCTCCTTTCACAAATTTGAAATAGCATTTTTCTACTTTATTATATATCGAAATAGTGGTTTAAAAAAGATATTTCTCAATAATTTCAGTCTATAAATGAAATAAACTCTGTAATGCTCATACTATGCCCATCTGTCTTAAATGTGACAGCTCCAGAATGCCTTGTGTCCAAAACCGATGTACCATTTTTCTCAAGTCTTTTCATGGTTTCCATAGACGGGTGACCATAACGGTTATTGCGTCCACATGATATCACGGAATACTCTGGTTTAATTGTGTCTAGCCACTCTTTACTTGTCGCATTTTTTGATCCATGATGACCTACTTTCAGAATCGTAACACCATGTCCGATTATCTCTTCATCATCGTCAAGAGCTCGCATAAGTGCCGCCTCGCCGCTGCCTTCAAGATCCCCGGTAAGTAATGCTGTAAAATCTCCATATTCAAGATATAGAACCGTCGACAGTGCATTCATATCTGGTCCGCCGCTTGCCGTGCCGGTCGCCTCTGTGTTCACATTTATCCCTGAATCTGCGCCTGTAACATTCTTCCCGACATCCATGACTTTCTCTGTGGTCGCAGCTCCCGGATACAGACATGTAAGTTTCAGTTTTCCCTTGCTGATCGCCATACCCGCGTGAATCTTTGTTACCGGAATCCCATGCGCTGCCGTCATCTTCAGAAGCTCATCCATTTTCTCCCCTCCGGCGCTGTAGACTTCTGGATTCAGAACGATCTCATCTATCCCGACTCCACCCTCATCACTCATTTCTATAAGTTCAAGGATTCCGTTGTAATGGTCACTATCGAGATGTGTTATGAACACTGCATCAAGTCTGCCTGCACCCTTACTTTTAAGAAGCGGTTCCAACTGATACTTGCCGACTTTCGTCTTTGTCGAACTTCCGCCATCCACAAGTATATCGAGCCCTTTATTATCCGAGATATAGATGCCGTCTCCCTGACCGACATCTGCAAATATCACGTCAAGTCCGGTGTCTATATGTACAAGCATCACCAACGCAGACGCCACTATCAGTAGCGAGAATATTATTCTTGGCATGTATTTCCGGAAAATAAAAATAATCATGATCAACGTGCAGTATACAAATATCTGCCATAGATACGGCTTCCCGGTAACGATCTCATTTACCGGCAGCGCATCTCCGATACGGCACCCGGTATCATATAAGCTCAGTATCATATGTACCGGCAGCACGACAAGCTTTCCAAGTGGCATCCAGATAAATGAGAGAGATAGTCCGATCAGCGTTCCGGCCATAACAAATGTCATAAGTGGAATCACGAGAACGTTCAACAATAAGGAAAACACTGGGAATTCATAGAAGAAATAAAGATGAACCGGAAGTGTTGCGACCGCGACCACTATCCCCGACAGGAAGACTGCACGGACACTCACAAGTTTCTCTTTGATCTTAAGATGTAAACGAAAGCGTCTGCTTTCCATCTGATCCCTTGTAATCATCGATCTTCGCATATCCGGTCCTGGGAACATTTCTTCGGCTGCCGGAAGTAGAAGTCCTATCGCAAAAACCGCGCCAAATGAAAAGAGAAAACCGCTGTATTGCAGATATAGCGGCTGTTGCGTTGCGATCATCACCGCAGCAGTGCATAATGCGGTAAGCAGATCATATGTCCTCCCTATCATTTTCGCCGCCATAGCAAGTGCGAACATCACTATCGCACGTTCCGCCGATGAAGCCATGCCGCACATGATACCGTAGAAATACATCATTATAACGGATATTATTGCTGCAATGACCGTATGAGCGCGGCACTTTTTCAATAGTTTGTATATTCCCATCCCGAGAAGGGATATATGAAGTCCTGATATAGCAAGAATATGTATGATGCCGTTCCGCTGATACATAGCTTTGACTTCATCGTCAAGATTCGACTTATCGCCAAGCACCATCGCAGAAAGGATTCCTCCGTCATGTTCGCCAAAAGTCTCAATAAGGATCTCTCCGGATCTGTCTCGAAAACATGCGAGGGGCTCCTGCAATCTGCTATACGACTTGCTGCGTGCGATAATAACGGCATTTCTCATTTTCCCGTCTACGCCAAGAGTCTGCTCATAACGGCACATGTCAAATTCTCCGGGATTTGTTGCCTGGTCATAAAGTGAGATCTTTCCGCTCAATTTTATGCGGCACCCGACCTGCGGCGCTGCAGTACCGTTCAAAGTGCAGATTATGGTACAACTCTCCTTATTGTCATAATCATTGCAGTTTTCACATCTGCCCTTTAGATAGATTTTTTCCGATTTTACACAGACCACCGGAGTCCGTACCCCTGAATATGTTCTGAATTCGCGTGATGTAACTCTTCCGATAAGGACAGCGCAGACTTCGTCGTCTGAGCTGTCAATGACAGACGCATGATCATCGCACCCGACTCTGATAATTGGTCTTGCGATTGGAAAGATCAGCTGAAGAATAAACAGAACTGCAAGATATACTGCTCCGGCCGCGCATAGCGGTCGCCTCATATAGTGCTCCTTTTTCTAAATAAAACTTTGTGCTACTCTTTACTTTCCCGCCTGATATGACTAAATGCCTTATCTACCCGTAACATCATGACTTCCGGTGAAAAAGGTTTTGCGATGTAATCCTCAGCCCCAAGAGAAAGCGCCAATGCCTCACTTTTGCTGCCTGATTCCGACATTACTATAACCGGGATCCTATTATAAAAATCCATTTTTGTGTATTTCGTCAGAAACTGGAATCCATCCATTACCGGCATCATCAGGTCAAGCATGATAAGTGATATCTGATCCCCTGACTTTTCAAGTATCTGCATACCTTCAACACCGTTTGATGCAAATAAAAGATTATATCTGACGCTGATCACCTTTCTCACGTACTCCTGATTGAACTTTGAGTCATCAATCACTAGTATTGAATATTTTTTCTCAGGATTTACACCTGAACCAATCTTCTCTTTTTTTGTTCCTACTGTGCGAATCTTGTTGTGACTCATCATATATGACTTGAAATCATCTGATGGCATTGGCTTTGCAAAATAAAACCCCTGTATGAGATCGCATCCTATCGACCTCAGAAAATCCACTTCGTCTTTCTTCTCAACACCTTCCGCAATAGTCTTGAATCCCATCCATCTTGCCATACTTAAAACAAAACTCATTACACCTTTTTTGTTTGAATATCTGCTCTCGGAACGAATCAGTCCCATATCAAGCTTAAGCACATCTATTGGCAGTTCGCTAAGCATGCTTAGCGAAGAATATCCAGAACCGAAATCGTCCATCTCAATAGTGTAGCCATCATCTTTAAGCTTTCCGACAACATCTACAAGCCTTGCCGAGTCATCCTCATTTACAGACTCCGTAACTTCAAGGTGTAACAGTTCCCTTGGAATATCATATTTTGCGACAAGCTCATCCATTGTACTTATGACGTTATCAGTCTCAAGATCTACTCTGGACATGTTGACAGATACCGGGATCGGACTTATGCCCTCATCTATCCAGCCTCTGATTATTCTGCACGTCATCTCCCACACATAACTATCAAGCTTTGTGATAAACCCGTTTTTTTCAAAAAGCGGTATAAAATCACCCGGTGAGATAAAACCCAGTCTCGGATGTATCCACCTGACTAATGCCTCTGCTCCTTCAACAACTCCTGTTTCTGTATTATGTTTAGGCTGAAGATACACAGTAAACTGCTTTTTCCTTATCCCTTCATCCATGCTATCCAGGATCTGCTGTTCTCTCAGCATCGACTGTCTGATTTTCTCGTCATATACTGCATATCTTGCATCATAGCTGTGTTTGATAGTCCCCATGACGATCAGAGCTCTGTCACACATCGCCGATACCGGAACAGTTCTGTCTGTTATAGGATATATGCCAAACTTAAGTGTAAATGAAATGCCATTCTCGCATCCGCCGCCAACGATATCATCCATAAGTTTCTGCTGTTCATCATAATCTTTACGAGGAATCAGCATAGCAAATATATCAGCACCTATCCTGCCGCATACACCGCTTTCTCCGACCAGATTGTTGATCCTTTCAGCAAGAGCCCACAGCACATAATCGCTTGCATCCGTTCCATATTGATCATTTATCACCTTAAAATGCTGAATATCCGTACACATGATATCATAATCTTTATGCGGATCATTTTTTAGAAATCGCCCTGCAGCTGTATAGAAATACTCTTTACTAAATATTCCTGTAAGTCTGTCATGCTTTGCCGCACTTACACGAAACGAGACATCTCTGAATTTCAATATACTCTGTACCTTGCTCCGCAAAAGTTCAGGTTTTATAGGCATATGAGCCATACCAACAGCGCCATGTTCAGATACTTTCTGCTCTGTTGCGTAGCTATTGTCATTTGTTATAAGAAAAATCGGGATTGCCGCAGTGTCACTATAACTCTGCAGCGTAGATATGACATCGAAACAGTTGACCCCTTTCATGGAATCATCAAGCATAATAAGTGATAACGAATAAAGATTATCCTTTATCGCTTTACTTGCCTGTTTTCTGTTCTCCGCCTCTATTACATTGTATTCTTCCTGAAGCGCATCTCGTAATATATCACGAAATGTCTGTTTGTCCTCAATAATCAGAATTGTTTCTTTAAGCACCATAGACATCATCTCCAATAGTGTGATCGCATTTCTGAAAACTGTAACGGAAAAAACACTGACTAAATTATATACCATTTAATGATGCTTGGCTATTGTCATATTTCACTTTTTTACTGGATGTGTATTTCACTTTTTACTGCATGATATCAAGATTTCTTTCAAATGGCACTGCAAGGCTGGTATTATCCCTGTAATTTACATTTGTATCCCCATCGACCGAAAACTGAACCTTATTTACATTCGACAATTCAACGAGCGAATTAACTATCGAATAGATTGCGACGTCACTCGTTACCTTGTCTTTCTGATTTAAAAACGATTTGTCTAAGTTTACATAACATATGCCGTCTTTTGTCGTCACGCTTAAAAGTTTAGTATGAGGATCAATGACCGGATATGCCGAATCAACGACTGGACCTGATATGATCTGTTCTACTACAAGTTTTTCTATCGGAATATTTGCGTTATAGATCACTGTACGATTTGTCTCAATAAGCTTGTCTCCGTTTTTATTTGCAAAATAAAGGTTGATCTTGATCTTCTGACTGCTGTCTATCTCTTTACCTGCATTATCAATAAACATATCTGCCGTCATCGGTCCTACAGCTGTACCGTCTGCAGTCGCGAGTGCCTGTCCCTTTATCGTAAATGACACAGTGCTGATGCCTTTGATCTGTGTAAAAGTGTTCACAAGCGCTGCGCGGGTAAGTATCTCACGTATCGTATCCATGCTCAGATAATGCTGATCAAAATCCACAGTGACCTGTCCGTTATCTACTTTTGCAGACAAAACCTTGAATGATGACTCGATTGTAGGCTCATACTGCGCCTGATCCGTGTCCGAAAGTTTTGCAAGCATTTCCGACACCAGCTGATCCGTATCCACTGTCTCTGTAATATAAGGCATCGGTACTATACGTGTCTCATCATGATCGATGTAGTATATCTGATACGTGTGACCGCTTTCCTTATTTTTTGTTGATCCGCATCCGTATGATGAAAAAAGCATGACAGAAATGATCATCAGAAATATGAAATTATATGATTTTTTCATTTCTTACACCTCACATCGAATGCTGCTGCCAATACATCTGCATTATCCATTACGCTGATATATACGAAAGTGGAATTCGCACAGTAAATGTTGTGCCGACATTTTCCGTACTCTCTACCTTTATCGATCCCCTGTGCATCAGGATCGCGTTTCTCGTTATTGCAAGTCCAAGTCCGGTACCGCCCATCTCACGCGACCTTGATTTGTCCACGCGGTAGAATCTCTCATATATCCTGTTAACACTGTCCTCAGGTATGCCTATTCCAGAATCGGCAACCTGTATCGTAAAGAACTGGTGATCCGCATCCAGTGTAACCTTCACCCATCCATGTTCCTTATTATACTTTATCGCGTTCTCTACAAGATTCGTTATTATCTGTGTCATCTTTACTTCATCAACAGATGCCGTCACCGGACGTATGCTCTCATATACAAGCTCAACATCACGTTTTCTTGCGATAGGTGATAATCTCTTGAGCACAAGTTCCACAAGTACATTCATATCTACCTGTGAGATATTCAGCTGCCCGGTCGACTTATCCATACGGACAAGTGACAAAAGGTCATTGATTATCCTATCCTCGCGGTCTATCTCACTCGACATATCCGTCATGAATTCCCTGTATGTCTCAACCGGAATATTCTGTTCTGCCGTCAGAGAATCCGCAAGAACTTTCATTGATGTTATCGGTGTCTTCAGCTCATGTGAAACATCTGAGACAAACTCTTCCCTCGAATCGTCAAGCGCTTTCATCCTGGAGAGAACATTATTAAACGCATCACTTATATGTTCCGTTTCAACATAATCACGTATCTCGATCGGATCATTTGTGAAACCCGCTTTGACTTCACCTATCTTCTTTGTCATCTTTTCAAATGGCTTTACAAGCCTGATCGACCAGAACAGTGCAAGGAACATAACTATGAAAATTACTATTGCTTCAACTACGACAGCCTTTCTGCTTAGGATATCCTTCGTAGCAATGATCGTGTCAGTGGAGACGCCGGTAAGAAGCACCCCTTGCGCCAGCGTAGTACCCGTAGTACCCATATCATCGTTGTCCGGCTGCGATATTACAGTATTATCAACATCAGCTGAATTAATGATCGGTGTTGTGACTTCAATATACCCGTTCTCTTTATCATAATTTGAAGACGCTTGATTTTTCAGACATCTTACGACTTCCTCCGATATCATCGTCTTGCCTTCACTAAGTCCGTATGTATCCTTTATGATCTTCAGATCTGGTCCTATTATAAGTACACGCCCGTTATACAGATTTGCGATCTGTTCAAGTTCTGCATCAACAACTTTCGAAGAGGGATCGTTAAGATAATTGTATGTGATAAGGTGGTCGGCGATGATCTTCATCTGATTCTGGACATCCGACGTACGCACACTTACTGCTCTTTGTTCGTAATTGTGAAGTATCGCGTAACGCATAAGAATGCACGGAATCAGACCGACCGTAAAGATTATAACGAACAGTCTGATCTTAAGACTGCGCAGAAATTTTAGTTTATAGAACAGATCACTGATCTTTTTATGCAAAATAGTACCCTATTCCCCACTTTGTGCGGACATATTCAGGTTCGCTCGGATTCTTCTCTATCTTCTCGCGAAGACGTCTGACGTGAACATCTACCGTTCTCTCATCTCCAGGATAATCCTCTCCCCATACTGTTTTCAGAAGGTTTTCACGACTGTAGACTTTATTTGGATGAGTGATGAGCAGTTCCAGCACATCATATTCCTTTGCTGTAAGGTTTATCTCCCTGTCTCCGATAAATACGCGGCGTCCTTCATGATCAAGTTTCATATCCTTTGCTTCAATGAATCTTTCATCATGATCTTTTTCTTTTTTTGATGAAGATCTGCGCATGATAGCTTTCATCCGTGCCTTTACTTCAAGGATGTTGAACGGTTTTGTGATATAGTCATCGGCTCCGTTATCGAGACCAAGTATCTTGTCCATATCATCACCTTTAGCTGTGAGCATTATGATCGGCACATCCGAAAACTCACGTATCTGCTGGCATACCTGAAATCCATCCAGTTTCGGAAGCATAACATCCAGCAGTATGATATCATATGTATTAGTTCTGGCAAGTTCCAGTGCCTCTTCCCCATCATATGCGCAATCAACCTGCATATTATCCTGCTCAAGGCTGAATCTTATGCCTTTCACTATCAGTTTTTCATCATCTACTACAAGAACTCTGTCAGCCATCCGTCTTCTGCCTGCCTATCTCTTATGCCACACTTATATATTGTTTCGAATTCTGCTTCACAAAATTCACTTTACAGATATATAATCCTTTATCTTATCAAATGTTCCCTGTTTTATTCCCGTAACATTCATTATATCTTCAATGCTTCCAAACTGCCCATGTTCATTCCGATAACTGATTATATCCGATGCCCGCTTAGTACCGACTCCAGGGATCTCACATAACCCTGACTCATCAGCGGTGTTTATATTGATCTTACCCGATGAATTATCCGTAGCAGATTTTATGGCTTCGGATGTTCCAGGTTTCGCTTCTTCGCATGATCTGTCAAGACAATTGCTTATAGTGCCTGCTTCTGATGTCTCCGCCATTGCAGTCACTTCCATAACTGTAGGGATCACGATCTTTAACCCGTCGGAAACCGGGTATGCCTGATTGACATATTCTTCATCCGCATCAGATGTAAATCCGCCTGCTGCCGATACCGCATCACATACATGCCC
>JAGPKJ010000149.1 GCA_018053995.1 Lachnospiraceae bacterium
GTCCATATGTCCGCGGCATTCCACGTCTCTTCGCCCATCTGCCGTTTCCGTCCATTATGACAGCAACGTGCGCCGGAATCTTCATATCTTTATCAATCATATATTTCCTCACTATTCGTCAGATTCGGAGCATAGCTCCTCACTGCCGCGATGCTCGTCAGAGTTCCAATCGCGCCGTTCAAAGAGAGGGACTCCGCAGCAAAAAACGCTGCTCGCCCCTCTCTTTATTTATACCATATGACAAATTTACAGTGTCATGATCTCTTTAGACTTATCTTCGATCATCTTATCGATATCTTTAGTATATTTATCTGTGACCTTTTGAAGTTCATCCTCAAGCTGCTTGATCTCATCTTCAGAGATCTCGGACTTCGAAAGCTTCTTTAACGCATCATTGCCATCTCTCCTGATATTACGGACTGAGATCTTTGCTTCCTCGCCCTTTTTATGAATGTCTTTTGCAAGCTGCTTACGACGTTCCTCTGTCAATTCAGGAAATACAAGTCTTACTACCTTGCCATCATTTGATGGTGTAATACCAACGTCTGATGCCAGTATGGACTTCTCTATCTCCTTTATCATTCCTTTTTCCCATGGAGATATCTGAATGATCCTTGCTTCAGGAACCGTAATATTTCCTACAGACTGAAGCGGAGTCGGTGTCCCATAATAATCCACTTTGATCTTATCGAGAACATGAGGGTTTGCCCGTCCTGCTCTCACTGCTGCAAGATCTTCAGAAAGAAAATCAACTGCTTTATCCATTTTCTCATCAAATTCTTTTAATCTTTCGTCCATCTGACTCCTCCGTAGTGTTTGGATCAATGTCATCATAACAATATCTGTATTTCAGACTGTTATCCGTGTTCCGTTAAATTTGCCATTTACCGTATTGATAATGCTGTCTTTTTCATCAAGTCCAAATACCATCATTGGCATCTTGTTGTCACGTGCCAGTATTGACGCTGTCATATCTACGACCTGAAGGTTCTTTGAAACGACATCGTCTATCGAGATCTCGTCAAACTTCTTTGCCTTGGAATTCTTCTTTGGATCGCTGTCATATACTCCGTCTATAGCCTTTGCCAGAAGTATTGTCTCTGCTTCTATCTCTATCGCTCTAAGTACGACTCCCGTATCTGTTGAAAAATACGGATGCCCCGTACCGCCGGCAAAGAAAACGACTTTGCCCTTTACTAGAGCTTTTACAGCCTCATCCTTTGAAAAAAGTTCGGTAAACGTACTGCATGCAAACGGTGTCATTATTACAGTCTTCATTCCCTCTGATCTGCATATCTCTGAAACATATATACAGTTCATGACAGTTGCAAGCATACCTATCTGATCTGATTTTGTACGATCGATATCATTGCTTGTTCTGCCTCTCCAGAAATTACCCCCGCCTATGACAACTCCAACCTGTATGCCGTCTGACGTGATCTTCTTTATCTGTTTTGCTACACCTCTTACTGTATCTTCATCAAAACCTGTTCCTTTACCGCCAGCAAGAGCTTCTCCACTGAGTTTAAGCATTATTCTTTTCATATGTTTAGGTCTGCTCCATTCCTGTTACACTATCATCATACTCAGATCATATCAGACATTCATCATTTCTTCTTGAATTCTTCGAAGAATGAGCTTGGATTTACATCTGCGTAGCACTGTGAGCACATACCTTCAATGACTGCACCATTGTTAATCTGTACAGACTTTGACTTAATATTGCCCATTACGATAGCTGAAGTATCAAGGATCACAGGTCCCTGAACATCTATGTCTCCCTTTACTGCACCCGCGATAACCGCGCTGGTAGCAAATACATTTCCAATAACCACCGTACTCTGACCTATCTTTACACTTCCGTTGCTGTGAAGCTCTCCTGTGATCTTGGCACCCTCTGCATATATCTCAGAAGCCTTTGAATCACCTGTTATTGATCCCGTAACATTAAGTTTTCCAAGAATATCGATATTACCCGCTATCATACCGATCAAGTCAAGTGATCCCGCAGACTTGATATCACCATTGATTGTCATTCCGGCTGTAACTGACGCAGTCTCGTCAACAGGTGTCATTTTCTCTTCAGATGCATCATTCATTTTTTCTTTCCCCTTTTTATTATTTACTTTGTCTTTCTTTAGATCAAAAAACGGAGATTTTCTGCTCTCATCAGCAGTTTCAACATTGGTCACATAGGAATTGTCATCCTGACCATTCTGCTCATTTAAACTCTTCTCTTCATTTATCTTCTCTGCAAAATTCTGTTCTTCTGTACTTTGCTCTATATTTTGGTCCTCTTGCCCGGTGACTGATTCATTTTCAGTGCCAGTGCTATCGCCTGCTTCACTGATACCGTCACCCATTACTTCAGAAGGTATATCCGGTGAATCTTCATTCTTCTCTTCATCAAGTGCACTATCTACCGCTTCGCCATTACCCGCAACCTTATCGAGCATTGCAGCGAGATCCACATCGTCAATATTGCTCTGCTGCTCAGTATTCTGTTCGCTTGCTGCAGATGTATCTTCTATATCCGCATTCTCATTCTGCAGTTCTGCTGTATCTGCATTTTCCTTATTCTCTCCGTCAGCCATCTCATCGACAGCCTGAGACAGATCCTGTTTTAAATCCGTAAAGAAACCCATTTCAAACCTCCATTCATATTTACTTTCAAACTTTATCACTCACTGAGACTCGTCTCCTTGATATGCTGAACCGGTTTAGTATCATCGGTTATCGGAAGAATCTCTGTATTATCAAGCTTCTGAAGCTCTGCAATGAGTTTCGGAAGTGCTTTTACCGTATTTCCTTTATCTGAAGCATCATGCATTAAAATAACAGCTGTTTTGTAGCTCATTACCCTACTCATGCAATTGCTTACAATCCTTGAAGCACTCGGTTCCGGGTTCTTCGCATCACCCGAGGCAATATTCCAGTCATAGTATATAATGTCCTGTTTATCGAGATCATCTGTAAGTATCTTCATGTCGACATCGCTCACGGTATTTGAGCTCCCGCCGGGAAACCTGTACAGCCTTGGCCATACTCCCGTCTTATCATAAAGAAACTCCTGTAATTTCGACAGATCCGTAAGAAATGAAGTCTCTGAAGCATATAACTCTGAATACTTGTGACTATATGAATGCATCCCTAAAGTACATCCATCATCTATAATTCTCTTATATATATCCACATACTCGGGATCATCCTTGCCAACAACAAAAAAAGTGGCCTTTACATTATATTCATCTAGTATATCAAGTATCCTGTCCGTGTTACTGCTTGGTCCATCATCAAATGTGATATAGACCTTTCTTGTGTTTTTTTCAGAAATACTCTCATCCGTCTCCAGCAGCCCTTCAACGTATGTCTCTGTTGTACGCTTGGATACCGTTACATTCTGTGTGCTGTAAGCATCATCATCAGACGATCCATCTCCGGTGATCAGGACATTGTACCTGTCTTCTGTCTCCTTTAATTCATCGCGTGTCTTTTTAAGTTCAATCCCCAAAATTATACAGATTACTATCGGAATAATGATACAAAGGGCTGTCAGGCAAAGGATCATCTTTTTAAGGCGTTCAATCCTCTTCCTGTGTGCAGTTGTATCCGCATCTTTTGACATCATGACCCCTTCTTACCGACAGAAAACATTTTACCACAAAAATATGGCGGAAAGCAATGCTTCCCGCCATAAAAGAAATATAAAATAACAGTTCATATCAATTGAATGAAATATCGTCCCATGAATCCTCCGGAATGAGCGTTACATATGTCTTTCCGGTATTGATCTTTATCTCTTTTCCTGACCCGTCATAATACCTTGTCGGATCTGTATCGCTCTTCTTTGTCCATGTGACTTTGATGCATTTTCCATCTGTGCAATAATATCCTTTTTCAGATTCATCAAGATAGTTATATACAAGATATCCATTTTCATCAAGCTGGCTGAATGAGCAGTCCTGAATAAGTACATTCTTGAACGTGAGCTGCTTATCCGTTCCGCCGTCC
>JAGPKJ010000150.1 GCA_018053995.1 Lachnospiraceae bacterium
AGAAACCCGTTCATGTGTACTTTATCGGTATAGGCGGTATCAGTATGAGCGGACTGGCACAGCTTCTCCTCTCGGAAGGTTTTAATGTAACAGGTTCTGACAGGTCAAAGTCACATCTCACTGACGAACTTGAAGGGCTGGGTGCAAAGATAAACTTTGGACAAAAATACGAGAACATTACTTCTGATATAAATGTAGTAATATATACAAGCGCGATTTCAAAAGACAATCCGGAGATGACCGCGGCACGCGATAAGAATATCGCTATGCTGACGAGGGCGCAGCTCCTTGGACAGGTAATGAAGCAGTATAGGCTTCCCGTAGCTGTAAGCGGCACTCATGGAAAAACAACGACGACTTCTATGTTATCTGAGATCCTGCTTCATGCAGACCTTGATCCCACGCTTTCGATCGGAGGAATCCTTGAATCGATAAATGGTAATTTCCGCGTTGGCGGTTCCGATTATTTCGTAACTGAAGCATGCGAATATACTAACAGTTTCTTAAGCTTTTTCCCTAAGATCGCGATAATCCTCAATATTGATGCCGATCATCTCGATTTCTTTAAAGATATAAATGACATAAGACATTCGTTCCATAAATTTGCAGAGCTTCTTCCTGATGACGGCACACTTGTCATCAACGGCGAGATACCTGATCTTGAGGAAATAACAGAAGGCCTTAAATGCAGGATAATAACATTTGGCATGGACAGCCGCTTTGATTACTATGCTTCAGATATTACAACTGATGAACTTGTTCATCCTTCCTTTATCCTGCACAGCGCAGATAAGGGATCTCGCAGCATCACTCTTGGTGTATCAGGGATCCATAATGTCTATAACGCAATGGCAGCCGTAGCTGTCGCCGATCTGTTCGACATAGATGATAATACTTCCGGATCAGCTCTTAAGCAGTTTCATGGAACTGACCGTAGATTCCAGTACAAGGGTAAATGCAATGGATTCACGGTGATCGATGACTATGCTCACCATCCTACTGAGATAAAAGCAACTCTGACAGCTGCACGCAGATACCCGCACAAAAAACTATGGTGCATCTTCCAGCCTCATACATATACAAGAACAAAGGCTCTCATGCCTCAATTTGCCGAAGCACTTGCGATGGCTGATCATGTCATACTTGCTGATATCTATGCTGCAAGAGAGACAGATCATCTTGGCATAAGTTCAGCTACACTTCGTGACAAGATCGTAGAACTCGGTACCCCATGTGAATATTTTCCATCATTTGACGATATAGAAAAATTTGTTATTGAAAACTGCACAAAGGATGACCTGTTGATAACTATGGGCGCCGGAAACGTCGTAGATATCGCAGATAAGCTCATAAGCATGTGACTTTTCCACAAAATCCACTTCTCGAAATCCCACGATTTCGTCTCAGGTGGATTTTTTCACGGTTCAGATTACCTTATATATTCGTTTTCATTACAGAATCATCCACACCGTCCACATCAAAGCACACATATTGTGGAAAACATTTTTTCGTCACTTCGTCACTTTAACCATTTCATTTTTATAAAGCCGATGGTATTATACCGATGTTATAATTCATCTGCTTTAATATAAAGCAAATACTATGAGTGAACAGGGTGATTCTAATGAGTTGTTTCAAGGTATGCCAGGACACATGTGCAGGATATACGCAGCTGTCAAATCGTTTTATCGACGATTATATGGCTGATGCAAATGATGCGCAGTTAAAAGTCTACCTCTATCTCACACGTATGCTCTATGCAAATAAGCCTACAAGTGTCGCTGATATTGCAGATCGTTTTAATTTTACCGAAAAAGACGTATCACGTTCACTCAAATACTGGGACAAGCTCGGTCTCATCAGTCTTCGTCTCGCTCAGGATCGAACCATTGAAAGTGTTCAGATCAACAATCTTGAGCAGCTGGTTCAGACTCCAGATCAGGATGCTGCGTTATCAGCTCCTGAAGCTCTTTCAGCAGCTATATGCACTGCTACATCAGTTTTTTCGCCAACAGTGTCAGCTTTTGAAAAGCCTGATTATACTGCTGCTCAGCTTAAGGAATTTCGTAAAGACGATACGACATCACGAATCCTTTTCATCGCGGAGTCTTATCTTCAGAAGACTCTCAGTGCAAATGAGATATCTACAATGTTATTTATATCCGACAAGCTTGGCTTTAGTGTCGAACTCATTGATTATCTTATAGAATACTGCGTTGAAAATGGCAAGAAACGCATGAGTTATATAGAAGCTACTGCCATCGACTGGGCTCAGCACGATATAAAGACGCAGAAACAGGCTGACATATATGTAAAGAAATATGATGGATCCGTTTACGACATCATGCATGCACTTGGAAAGAATTCATCTCCGGCATGTTCTGAGCTCAAGTTCATAAATAAATGGACAAAAGAATATGGATTTTCATTTGATGTGATCAACGTTGCATGTGAGCGTACAGTTCTCACGACCGACAAGCACCGTTTTGAATATGCTGACGGTATTCTTACGAACTGGTACAATGCCGGTGTTCACAGTACTGATGATATTGACAGGCAGGATGTGGCTTTCCGCTCTGCTGCAGTCAAAAAGATATCTGATGTAACTGCTCCTTCTTCCGTTTCAAAAGTATCTACGGGAAACGGGAGCGGCAAATTTGGCAGTTTTAAACAGCGTGATTATGATTTTAGCAAAATAGAAAACTTAGTGAGCAATTAAGGAGACCAGACATTGTCACTCAGCAATTCACAATATGATTCCATAATGCGCGAGTACAGCGCACAGCAAACCCTAGACCGTAATCTGCTTGACCAGCGGACAGAAGAGGTCTGTTCACGCATACCCGAATATTCCAACCTAAAAAAAGAACTGGATAAGCTTCATGAAGAGACAGCAGACCGTTTTCTAAGTGGTGACAAGAATGCCCTTATAGAGCTTCGTGCAAAAGTCACTGATATCATCAACAAACAAGATCAACTTCTTATACAAAACGGATTTTCTTCTGATTATCTCGAAGCAATATACAAGTGTCCTGACTGTCAGGATACCGGTTATATCGGAAATGAGAAATGTCACTGCTTCCGTCAGAAAGAAGCACGTATCCTATATCAACACTCTAACCTCGAAGCCGTTCTTCAGACTGAAAATTTCAGTAAACTATCAGAAAAATACTATAGCGGCGCAGACCTTGAACACTTCAGGAAAGCGGTTCAAAATTGCCATGATTTTATCGATGAGTTTGATAGTCATCATCGTAATATCTGCTTTATGGGCAGTGTCGGCACCGGAAAATCTTTCCTTTCATGCTGCATAGCTCACGACCTTATCGATTCCGGTCATTCCGTACTTTATTTCAGTGCTGTCAGATTATTCCAGCTTCTAACAGAAGCTTCATTTCGAAAAGAGAGCTCGCTTTCTATCTCAAGTGTTATGGACGATTTCTCCGAATGTGATCTGCTTATCATCGACGATCTTGGTACCGAGAACACTACACAGTTCATGGCATCGAATCTGTTCTCATGTATAAATGAACGCATCAACAGAAATAAATCTACAATCATCTCAACAAATCTGTCGCTTGAAGAAATCCGTGACAGATATTCAGACCGTATCTTTTCCCGGATTACAAGCTGTTATGAGATCTACCGGCTTGAATGTCCGGATATAAGGATAGAAAACAAGATTGACCAGAAAAGAAAGTGAGGATCTTTCAAATGAGTAACACCCATGATGAAACACGCAGTCTGACATCTGTTCCTGTTGGCTCCCTCGGGCTCATTCCTATGGCGGGCTGTGAAGAGCTTGGTGACAAGATCGATTATTATCTTGTCAAATGGAGAAAAGAACGCGAAAACGAACATCGTGATAATCCGTCATTTCAGGATTATGAGCGGTCTTCGTATATCGTATCCGCAAAATGTCCCCGTTTTGGGACAGGTGAAGCAAAAGGACTTCTTACTGAATCTGTAAGAGGACGCGACTTGTTTATACTAGTCGATGTGAA
>JAGPKJ010000151.1 GCA_018053995.1 Lachnospiraceae bacterium
TGAAAAGATTTTCAGTGTTCGGTTTTGAGGGTATGTTAAGATCCTCTGGTTCATTCCTCAATAGCTCAATGGTAGAGCGCGCGGCTGTTAACCGCGATGTTGTAGGTTCGAGCCCTACTTGAGGAGTATATACTTGCTTGGATTCGAGATGTAGTCTCAGTGATATGCTTGACATGATCGAATGACAGACATAATGCTGAGGCTTTTTGAGAATATTACACAAGCAGCCGTAGTCAGGGTACGGTATGGCTCCGTGGTCAAACGGTTAAGACACCACCCTTTCACGGTGGTATTATGGGTTCAAATCCCGTCGGAGTCATTTTGGATCTGTAGCTCAGTTGGTTAGAGCAACCGGCTCATAACCGGTCGGTCCTGGGTTCGAGTCCCAGAGGATCCACTTATATTTTGGCCCAGTGGCTCAGTTGGTTAGAGCGTCGCCCTGTCACGGCGAAGGTCACGAGTCCGAGTCTCGTCTGGGTCGCTAATGAGAAGTACTTAAGTACTTCTCATAATTTTATCTGAAAGTATATAAGCTATCTGTCGTAGCAATAATACTGTTATCGCAACAGATATATAAGCCGGCATGGCGGAACTGGCAGACGCCCGGGACTTAAAATCCCGTGATCAGCAATGATCGTGTGGGTCCGATTCCCACTGCCGGCATTATTTTAAAGAGGTTCAACTGCGCAAATCCGCGTGGTTGAGCCTTTTTATTTACTGTGCTTTATCGGCTTCTATTTTACATTTGTATCGTATATAATAGAAACAATGGGAATGATAATAAGTGGTTTAAAGGGGTATCTGTTTCTGTTGTAGAAAAAATGTGGAGGTATATGAATGAGAATCAGCAAGGGGTTAAGGACATGTGCGATAATTGCGGCGGGCGTTTTTATCATGACATGTTCATCGGAAATGCAGGCAAGATGTCAAACGCAGGATAGCAAGAGTGTGATCTATTACGATGACGATGAAACATTTGGACAGATATTTGGACCATCAGATCAGAGTATGGAACGGGGACAAAGTCGTGATGTAAGCTGTATCGTAAATTCCGAGGTTGGAGTAGATGTATATATTACTTGGAGCAGTAGCGATGCTGGAATCGTATCAGTAGATGGGCAGGGGTACGATGCCACTTTATATGCGAATAGAAGTGGTAGTGCTACGATAACGGTCAATCTGTTTGATGACTTTGACCTGCTTGATTCTGATTGTTTCACGGTTAATGTCAAGGAGCCACAGCCACAGCATGTAGATGTTAATGGAATCTCTATTAGCAGATCAAGTCTTCAGATGTATACAGGTGATTCGTATACTTTAGGCGATACTATCTCACCAAGTAATGCGACTAACCAGGGTTCATCATGGAGTTCGGGAAATGAAAGCGTCGTCAGGGTCACATCAGACGGAACATGCTATGCGGCAGGTGAAGGCAACTGTACCGTAAAGGTAACAAGTGATGAAGGCGGTTATAGCGCTTATTGTGATGTTACAGTAAAGAAGACTCCTGATAGTCATGTATCAGTTCAGTCTGTAAGTGTTGATAATTCACAGATGACAATCTATAAAGAATATACTGACAGATGTAATTGTAAGGTGTATCCGTCAGATGCATCGAATAAACAGGTAACATGGAGTTCATCAGATCCTTATATTGCATCTGTAAGCGGATCCGGTGATATTACAGGCAATAATTTGGGAACGGCAACTATTACGGTACGTACGAATGAAAATAACTGCACCTCGATATGTATCGTGACCGTTATAGATGTGCCGACTGCCAAGAAAAAGTCAACAGCTGCTACTACAACGAATTCGGCAGCATATGATCACAGTTTTATGTATAATACAACCCTTAGCATACTGCAGGCAAAGCCAAATGGTGTAGTGCAGGTAACGGGTCTGATTCCGATGGCATACGACAGAAATGTAGCTGCAGCGCTTAAAGTGAGACCTGATGTCACACTGTCAGCGACATTTCCATTCCAGGGTCACCAGTTTGTACTGACATTGCCGCCAAAGTTCGATCTGGCGAGCCAGATAGGTACTAACGGATATGTGGACTGGCTGACACTGTGCTCATTACAGCCACAGGTAAAGCTGACTATGGTTAAGTGATGATCCGTTATAATTATTTGAAGTGGTGTCAAAAGCAGTGATCTTGTTACAATCTATAAAAGTATTATTTTCTGAAATGGCTTGGCTGCGCATTTGTGCGTGATCAGGCCATTTCCTTTTATTTGTCAAATAAAATGTCTGCGTGTAGAATAAAAGGAACAGACATATGAAAAACGTGAAAAGGAAATTAGATGAAAAAGAATCTTATGATCGCAACAGCATTTATTTGCTGCGCCATGCTCTCATTTGCCATAACAGGATATGCGCAGGCGGATAAGACAGGAAATACGGGAAACGATATTAGTGATTCAGTGCCTACGGTAGAAGTTTCGGAGACCGTGACTACAGCGCCGAAATCCACAGTAAAGCATACAAATATCCGTGATACGGAAAGCGGCAGGAGCGACACTATCCGAAGTAAAAAACCGTCAGAAGCCGGTTCATCATCAGGCAGTTCTGCGGGTACGAGCGGATCACAGGTAAAGTCTGGCGCGAAGTCTGATTCTGCAGGTACGGCGGATCAGAATTCACAGGTACAGGTCTATCCGGAAAAATACGAGATGAATCTGACACTTGATACGGCAAATAAGAAGCTTTCAGGAACTGTTACGGTAAGACTGCGCAATAACACAGACAGCATACTTTCAATGTTCTGCCTGAGAAATTATGCGGCTTCGGTTCTTTCACAGAATGGCGGTAAATCGTCAGATGCAGTAATTACCGGAGTGGAATCTTTATTAGGTACAAAGCTTCAGATAAACAAAGGTAAGGATCCGTCGGTACTGTATGTTCTGCTTGGGGATAACGGGATAGATGCATCGGAATCGGATTCTTTTGTGATCAGCTTCTCGGAGAAGATTCCAAAATTGGATGACAGGTATGGATATCATGTCGGGACTGATGGAACACTTCAGTTCCAGCTTACATACTGTTTTCCGTGCGTAGCGACGTACCAGGATGGAAAATGGGATGAAAATCCGTATTTCTATGCGGGCGAGACAGCATGCAGCCCATGTACGGATTATACAGCCGTTCTCAAGGTGCCAAAGGATTACAATGTAATATCTACAGGTACTTCCGTGAAAAACGGGGATTCAGTCCGGATAAATGCAAAAAGTGTGCGTGATATGGCGATAGTTGCAAGCAATCATATGCGCTGTGACAGTACGGAGCTGGACGGGAAAAAGATCAATCTGTATTATTTGACAGATAACAGCAATAGCAGTTCTTTTCGAAAATATGTTATGGCAGCGGCATCTGATTCGATGACTGCTTTTTCAAAAGAGATCGGAGAATACGCATACGATGAACTTGACGTTGTCGAATCGTATCTTCCCGGAGGCATGGAATATCCGGGACTTGTTATGATAAATACGAGTGCAGATAATAAGAAAGCCTCGTATTCGGATCTTTGCACACTCACCGCACACGAGATAGGGCATGAGTGGTTCTATGCTGCGGTTGGAAATGATCAGTATGAAGAGGCATGGCTTGATGAAGGACTTGCGACATTCCTTGAAAAAGGGGTATATGCATCGTCGGGCGATTCGACATTGGCAGCGGCAGTGAAACTTGATAAGTCTAACAAGGTGACGCCTGTCAAGACATGGAACAGCGAAGATGCATATGATAAATATACAGAAAGCACTTTGAAAAGCTATAAGGACAGCTATTATATAAATCTTCCATACGACTCGTTCAGTAGTGACGATTCATATACAGAACACGTTTATGATGGTGGCTGTATCTTTGTGTCTGCACTCAGAGAAGAGATGGGCAGCGTTGCTTTCGATAATGCACTTAAGGATTATTATAAA
>JAGPKJ010000058.1 GCA_018053995.1 Lachnospiraceae bacterium
TATACGTCCAAACATCTCAGATATCCCAATGATCTGATCCATGTCATCCAGAATCCGATATTCTCCGTTTTGTTTCAGCATTTCTGTGAGAATTCTTATTTTCCCGGATTCACTTATAAGTGTGCAGTTTTTCATATCCGGACATGTCTTAAGCATTTGGAAAAATAAGGAATGGAAAGTACCAAATGTTACGGATGGCTGCTCGTTATCCATGAGTCTGTAGAACCTGTCTCTCATCTCGATCGCTGCCGCTCTCGTAAATGTTATTACGATTATAGAATCAGGATTCACACCATATTTTTCGATAAGTGTTTTTATCCGGTTTGTGATCACAAATGTCTTCCCACTGCCCGGTCCTGCGACAAGTTCGGCAGCACCTTTCCCCCACAATATCGCCTGACGCTGTTCATCACTAAAACTGCATCCATCTTTTTTTAGTATATCCATGCTTTCTCCTGTATCCGTGTAAAATAAAATGTTTGTTGCCACTTAAACTTATAATGATTGAGAATCCTCATATCTTCTGATCGAAAATATGATCCCGGACAGAAAGTCCGCGTAAAGATATTAAAACACACAAGAATATATTTTGCAACGTAAAAGTGATCTTATAATGTGGGTGAAAAAGTGATTTTATTATATGGATGGGTTTCAAAAGAAGCAATTGTATCATGATGCTACGTGTCCAAGGTCAACCAGCCTTTCATGCAAGCATGATTAATGCGACTTGCAGTCGCATAAGATTGACTTTGGACACTTGCATCATATCATTAGATATAATCATAGAGTTGCTGAAAGCTTCTCAATTCCTTTCTTTATACGTGCTACAGATTCGTCATGTCCAAGAATCTCCATGATCTGAGTAGCTCCGGCAGGTGTGACTGCCTTTCCTGATACTGCGGTACGAAGCGGCCATAATGCAAATCCATTCTTGCAGCCCTTCGACTCAACATATTTTTCAAGTGATGCATAGAGCGCGTCATTCGAATAATCAGTCTGCGCTTCAAATATAGGCAGTTCATCTTTAAGCACTTCAAGTGATGTTTCAGGCGATGATTTGCTCTTTTTATTGTTATACATATCAATATCGTATTCTGGAAGCTTTTCAAAGAAATCGACCATATCCGTTATATCAGGGAATATCTCGATACGTGTCTTTACCATTGCAGCGATCTTGTGAAGATCATAAGGCTTTGTAAGTGCTCCCTTAAGGAATGGCTCTGCTTTCTCATAGAATGCGTTATCGTCCATAGCCTTTATATATTCGCCGTTCATCCATCTGAGCTTAGTATAGTCAAATACCGCCGGAGACTTTGAAATCTTGTGATAATCAAATATCTTTACAAGTTCAGGAAGTGAATATATCTCTCTTTCACCTTCCGGGCTCCATCCAAGAAGTGCTACGAAATTAACAACAGCTTCTGAAAGGAATCCCTGTTCGATAAGATCTTCAAATGAAGAATGTCCGCTTCTCTTTGAAAGTTTGTGATGATCTTCATCTGTGATCAGCGGGCAATGCACATACTCCGGAACCTGCCATCCAAATGCTTCGTAGAGTCTGTTATATTTAGGCGTTGATGAAAGATACTCATTTCCTCTTACGACATGTGTGATTCCCATAAGATGGTCATCTACGACATTTGCAAAATTATATGTCGGGTATCCGTCCGATTTGATAAGGATCATATCATCAAGCTCATCATTATTTACCGTTATATCACCATAGATATCATCGTGAAATGAAGTCGTCCCGGTGTTCGGATTATTCTGACGGATGACATAAGGCTTTCCTGCCTTAAGACTCGCATCTATCTCTTCTTTTGAAAGATGAAGACAATGCTTGTCATAGACATTTATCTCCTTACCTTCCACAATGCGAGTAAGTGAAGCAAGACGCTCCTTATCACAGAAACAATAATACGCCTCTCCTTTTGCGATAAGTTCCTTCGCATATTTCAGATAAAGTCCCTGAGCCTGTCGTTCACTCTGAACATAAGGACCTACTCCGCCGTCCATGTCCGGACCTTCATCATGTTCAAGCCCGGTATCCTCAAGTGTCTTATATATGATATCTACCGCGCCTTCAACAAAGCGTTCCTGGTCAGTATCTTCTATACGAAGTATAAAATCTCCACCTTCATGTTTGGCGATAAGATATGCATATAATGCCGTTCTGAGATTTCCGACATGCATTCTGCCTGTTGGACTTGGTGCGAATCTTGTTCTGATCTTCATAATTTACTCCCTGATTTCTGATTCATCCAGATTATACAGATTTATGATATAGCACGTAGCATTATAACACATTTGCTGCTTTTGACACCCACATCATGCTGTATATATTACTGCAAAATCATGTTTGCAGAAAATGAACCGCAAAAATATAATAGCCCCATCTGCCTGAAGCGTCAAGCAGATAGGGCTTCTACAGCCGATCACTCAGCTGTTGATGTTGTAGATGTTGTGGATGTTGTAGATGTTGTGGATGTCGCTGTTGTTTCAGATTCTGTCGAAACATCAGAAGTCGATGTGCTTTCTGCTGTTGTCGACGTTACTGCTGTAGTTGTCTCTGCCGCAGCGGTCAGTGAATCGATTCCTCCTGACAGATCTGTCAGATCATTGCCGGTTATCGCATACACTGACTTATCTCCGTCCTTCATGATATAGGATTTTGATATCATCTGGTTAAATGATCCAAGTGTTATCTTGGAAGTCGTCTTATCAGATGATGATAGTTCAATCTGAATCGCATCATCACCAAGTCCATACTGATCAAGATCTGTAGGATTGACGATCTTAAGTGTCGATGAACAGTTGTAAAGCGATGATACTATACCTGACATCTTCGTCTGGTCGAGCGTAACTGATGGATCATCATCATATACCCAGTTATCATCTTTCTTGCTGAAATTCATCGCCACGCCGCCTACTGTGACTGTAAGCTTATCAGCTTTAGACGCATCCATTGAAGTTATGGTATATTCAGTCTCTGCTGTAGATTCTGTTTCAACGTGTGTTTTCTTGTATTTCTTTAGTCCGAAGAAAGCAGCGAGTACAGCTACGAGCAGTACAAGCATCAATATCATATTTCTCTTTTGATTTTTCATCTATATTGTCATCTCTTCTTTCTTCTGTACCAGACAACGATGCCGGCTATGATCAGTGCAAGCGGGATAAGCATTACATAGATAAGTACAAATGTAAGATATCCGGTAGCATTAGCTGTGATCGTAGCAGTATCATAACTCTTTGAAGGAATCGATACCGATTCTTCATGTTCTACAAGTTCGCTCAAAACATCTCCGAAGAATTTCACGTTGTTTCCGGATACATATGTATCAGCCTGCTCTGTAAGCATCTGCTGGCATCCAATGATAACTCCGGTCGCACTCTTATCTCCATCAAGTGTCTTGACTGCTTTCACTGCGATATCAAAAGGTCCATCGATATCACCATCGATCTTTGAAGCAGAATCACTCGTCTGATTTGCTTTTACTCTGCTGAAAGCAGAATCACTTGTAGAAAGGAGCGGTGTTATAGCTGTATTAGTAGTATTCGAGTCGTATGAAAGACCTATTGCCTGAGGCGCAAAAATATACTTTCCGTCAAGCCCTGATGTCATCGTATCAGAATCTACGATAGGTATCAGATACATCGGATTGCTATAATAGTTGTCCTTATTTCCTTCAACGATAAATCCGTCAACAGTGCTTACTCCGAAATACTTGAGAAGTGTTTCAAAGTTGGTCATTGAAGCATCTGTGAATGTCGGTACGATAATGACTTTGCCGCCTTTATCAAGATAATCAGTGACCTTCTTAACATCATCTGTAGAGAAATCAGAAGTAGGTCCATCGATTATGACTGCCTGCGCATCCTCAGGAATACTGTCTTCTTTCAGAAGTGTAATCGATGCATAGTCGATATTCTCTTTTGCGATAGCAGACGTGAAAGTTGTATCAATATCTACTTCACCGTGCCCTGTCACCATATAGATCTTAGGCATAGTATCGGTTGTAGTATATGCGATCGCAGATGTTATCTGACCTTCAGCATCATATCCAGTCTTCTCATACTGATATGTCTGATAATTTGGTGTCTGCTCATAAAGGCTATTGTAGTCTATAACCTTGCTGCGCTTAGGACCTACAACGATGATACTGTTTGATGTAGGCTGTGTGCTTGTGTACTGTGAGAAGAACTGAGGGCTTATTGCAGGATCCTTATATACGACTTTGATATGCTTAGACAGAGATTTGTACCCGTCAATAGTCCTGCCGACATCTTCATCCTGTCCGTTCTCGCCGACAAGAACATAAAGTGTGACATCCTGATCAAGATTTTTGATTATCTTTTCAGTATCATCTGTCAGCGAATAGATCTTATTTGACGTGCAATCTATAGCAGTATATTTTGATGGTATCTCCGCAACGAGCAGATTTACTATTACCGCGAGCGCAATTGAAGCACATATCATACCGACGCTGTAGCAGCCGGTCTTTAAACCCTGTGCCGATATCGAATATCTTCTCTTCTGTACTGCCTGTACCGTAAGATAAAGGAGAAGAAATATACATGTCACAAAATATATGATTGCTTTTATATCAAGGCTGCTGCCGCAAAGATCAGAAAATCTTGATTGTATATCAAATACACCAAGGATCTTTGTTAAAACATTTCCTGATGCTGATATCATGTAGCATATGCCCTTCATTATGTAGCAGAAGAACAACGCGAGAAATGTAAACAGTGCTGAAAGAATCATATTTTCAGTCATCGCTGATATAAGTTCACCGATGGCAAGTGCAGTACAGCCGAACAGGAAATATCCAAGAAGACTTATATATGATCCTGAAATATCTATTGTTCCGTAAGGCATCAGGATAACCGGTATAAATGCTGCAGCTACACAAGGTATTGCAAATATAGCGACCATTGACAAGAATTTTCCAAATACGATATCCCAAACTGATACAGGCGCTGTAAGTATAAGCTGATCAGTCTTGTTCTTTCGCTCTTCAGACATGATCCGCATTGAGATTATCGGAATAGTCATCAGTATAAGAAATGAGATACCTGACAGAACATCTGTAAGTGAGTTTGAACCATATTGGAAATTATCATTTGCTGAATAAATTCCTGTTGCAAGTATCATTATCGCAAGATAGATCCAGCCCATGAATGAATGGAAGTAAGACTTAAACTCTCTCTTAAATATAGCTTTCATTATTCTCCATCCTCCCCGCTGTCTTTATCTTCTTTTTTCTTTTTGCCAAATAAGAAATGCTTCTTAGGCTTTTCATCTTCAGATGCATCATTCCCATAAGGATTAGATTTGGTTACCTGCTTAAGATTATCTGTATCACCAGTGAGCTTAAGGAATATATCTTCAAGTGATTCTTCAATCTTATTCATAGTGATAACAGGGATATCTGCGGATGTAAGCGCTAGAGAAAGATTCTTCCTGATATCGGTATCAGCACTTGTACGCACGATAAACCGTACGGTGCCTGATTCTTCTGCCTGACGATATTCAAACGATCTGATCTCAGGAATAGATGCGAGCACTTTATCAGCACTATCTTTTGACCCCATAGCGATAACTTCAAGGGCAGTCTCGCCCTTTGATGTACGCTCCTGAAGGCCTTCGGCAGTATCACTTGCGACAAGTTTGCCGTTTGAGATAATTATGATATTGTCACATACAGCACTCACTTCAGACAAAATATGTGAGCTGAGTATAACTGTATGATTCTGACCGAGCTTTTTGATCAGATCCCTTATTTCGATTATCTGCTTAGGATCAAGACCCACGGTAGGTTCATCGAGTATTATGATCGGAGGATATCCAATGATAGCCTGCGCAAGTCCCACTCTCTGTTTATATCCTTTTGACAGATTCTTGATGAGTCTGTCCTTTACATCAATGATCCCGGTAAGTCCAAGTACATCTGAGATCTGCATTTTTGCCGCTTCTTTTGGTATTTTTTTGAGTTCAGATACAAACCAAAGGTATTCATTAACGGTCATATCCGAATAGAGCGGCGGAAGCTCAGGCAGATAGCCAATACATTTCTTGGCTTCGCCCGGTTCCTTTACGATATCATGTCCATTGATAGTCACGGATCCGGATGTTGCTGCAAGGTATCCTGTCATGATATTCATTGTTGTTGATTTTCCGGCACCATTAGGTCCGAGAAATCCATAGATCTTTCCGTCGTCGATTGAGAATGATATATCGTCAACTGCGACATGGTCTCCATAGACCTTTGTTAGATTCTTTACTTCGATCAAGATTCTGATCTCCCTTCATTTGAATTTACCATAGAATGATAATAGTTATGAATTGTGTTCTTTATCATACAAAACTGTGAAAACTTTGTGAACTTGTGCATGAACCTATAAGCTGTCTGCTTACGGGCATGCGATTCGCAAATGTAATTCTAACACAATTTTCAGGCCTTCCCCGTACTTCCGCATCCGCCGCGGTCTTCATTTCCAAGATGATCAGTCTCTTCAAAATCTATCACTGGCTGATTCTTCTCGATCCGGAACTGACATATCCTGTCATTGATATGTATCTGAGTATTTCTCATGGCAAGCACTGGCATAAACCATTCATCATTGTCACCGCAGTATGAGCAGTCAACGACACCACATGAATTAGTCTGTATTATTCCAAAATTTTTATAAGTAGAACTTCTTGGAACAACGTGCGCTTCATATCCTTGCGGTAATTCAACTGCTATGCCGAGCGGAATAAGTCTGAACTCTCCCGCCTCAAGAGTAATGTTGTCCGCTGCGCGAAGATCGATCCAGTCAGATTTACCATCTATATATCTGAGCTTTTCGATCTTGTCGGAAAGATATCTTATCCTTAGTTTTACATTTTCCATAGTATATCTGATCTCCTCTTTTTTTTATGATTAACAATTCTTGTACTTTGATGCTGCGAATTGCTTCAATCACTATTCGATTATTGATCTTAGATATTCGTAATATCCTTCGCGGACACTGTCCGGCGATAATATCTTTACATTAGGGCCAAGCCCCGTCAGCCATCCATAAAACTGACGACTCACTTCGATATCTACGCATATATGAAAACGATCCGGTTCCGTGCAGAACAGGTTCACATCCCTGCCGAACCTGTCGAGAGCGATGCCGATCATCTCGTTGGGAAATGAAAGAGTTATTTTCTCTTCTTCACCGCTGTACATCCCGAATACATGATTTGTATATTTTGCGATATCAAATTCTCCAAATCTGTCCGCGCCTTCTCTTTTTTTATTTTCCAATACCTGCATGCTGCCCATCTTATCGACACGGAAATGCTTTATGATGTCCGCATCGCCATCATATGAGACCATATAGTAATTATCATCACTGCATGTAAGTGCCCAGGGGCTTACCTCATATATCTTTCCGCCGCGTCTTGGAGCAAGTTTCTTTTTCATATCCCAATCCATATACTGAAATGCTATGCGGCATCCAAGTCTCATGGCGCGATGAATCATATCGACAACATAATATATCGATTCATTATCCGTCTTTATACGATTACGAACATATACCTGCCTGCGAAGTTCCTGTGCTTCTGTATCACTGCACAGTGTTTCGATCTTGCTGATCAGTGCCCTTGATTTTGCAGCCGTTATATACCGGGATGCCTGTACTGCATCAACGAGAAGATTTAGTTCAGGAAGTTCAAATTCGCGGACACCGAGATAATATCCGCCATTTGTGCGGCTCTTTATGATATTGATATCGTATCCAAAATCCTGCAGGAGCTGCATATCACTGTATATCGTCTTGCGTTCTGCAGTCACAGAATTCTCTTCAAGCTTATCGATGATCTCCTGTGTACCTATCGGATGGTTCTCATCAGAGTATTTCTCAAGTATCTTTATCTCATATAACAGTTTTAGTTTCTGATTTTCAGATCTCGCCAAGTGAGTTTACCTCCTTTAAGCTACATTGATGCCAAATATCAAAATGCAATCCTTATGTAACTGTAAAGCCGCATTGATCACGTTTTTACGTCGCAAGCCGGGTCTATAAGAAGATCATCTCCATCGGCAGCTGTAGTCGCGAGCTCATCGCATCTTTCGTTCATCTCATCTCCTGCATGACCTTTTACCCATATAAAATCAACTTTATGAGGCTCGAGTGCGCTAAGGAGACGCGTCCAAAGATCCTTGTTTTTTACAGGTTCTTTCCCGCTTGTTTTCCATCCTTTTTTCTTCCAGTTATCTATCCAGCCTTTATTAAACGCATTTACGACATAAGCTGAATCCGTATGTACATGAACAATGCATGGTCTTGTAAGCGCTTCCATTGCAGTTATGACGCCCATAAGCTCCATACGGTTATTTGTCGTCTTTTTATAACCGGCTGAATATTCCTTTGTATGAACATCACCATCTTTATCAGTACAGATAAGTACTGCACCGTATCCACCCGGTCCATCCGGATTTCCTCTGGCAGCACCATCCGTATATACAGTAACCTCGGTCATATATGCCATTCTCCTTCTTTGATGAAATCCTCAGCAGATCTTTCAGCTTGCTCTACTATATATCTGTCATATCCCATAGCATCAAGAAGCTTTATCGCATTTCTTGACTCAGCTTTCCCATCAAATATCAGATAAGGAAATGTGATGACTCCGTCTTTGATCTCTTCGCGAAAATGCTTGTTATCATATATTCCGTCAAGCATCTTAGTCAGTTCGATATCGTGAGTTGCCGCAAAGCAAAGCGATCTGCTCTCACCAAAGAACTTCAGTATCTGTGCTGATGCTGCTATACGCTCTACTGTATTTGTTCCACGCAGTATCTCATCGATAAAACATATGACAGGTGTATCTGTATCGGCTTTTTTTACTTCATCGATCATGCGATGTATGGCTTTTATTTCAGATATGTAATAACTATTTCCCGTAGTTATATCGTCGGTTGTCGACATCGCAGATACGATTCTGAAATATGGAGCTCTGTATGACGACGCAGTACATATTCCGATAGTCTCTGCCATAAGTACGCAAAGTGAGACGGTCTTTAAAAAAGTTGATTTGCCTGATGCATTAGAACCTGTGATAAGAACGCTTTTTGACGTGCTTATCGAATTGCATACCGGATTTTTTATAAGCGGATCATATGCGTCTTTTATATCAGTAAAAAGTCTTTCAGTTCCGTTAAGTTCTTCCGTTTCGGAGAATTCCGGAACGCAGTACTTTCCGTTTGCATTCAAAAATGATCTGTAAAATGAGATTGATAAAACACTGTCCATATACCCGAGTATAGATGAAAGTCTGTCGATTTCGCGTTTGCATGCTTTAGCTTTTTTTAGCATCTGCCCAAACTTTATCATATCAATACCAAGTATCATCCGGACATAATCTAAAATGATATCAAATGGATTTGACGACGAAGAATTCATTAGCAGAAATGAACCTGCAGAAAACGATCTCATGGAGTCATTAATCTTATGAAGCTCAGATATCTCATTTTCAAAAGCGCCTGATGTTCCCTTTGAAATCACGGCAGATGCTCTCAGCATCTTAAGTACATAGGAAAATCCGTTTATATATGGGTCGGTAAGATGTTTACGACTGAAATACATGATCATGTTCAGGATTATCACACCCATAAGAACAAGCAGCCCCCACGATGGTACATAGACCATGAAAATGATGCTGCATGCAAGGATCACATCCATCATGATATATGGCAGAGCTGAAAATGGCTTTGCATTATCGAGCCGATCCAGGAAATCATTTACAGGTGAACCTGTACTTTTGCCGAAATCATGAAACTGCAGCATGAGAGAATTCCGCTCTTTCTCATGCTGCATGTAATATTCTGATTTTTTTGAGATATCATTGTCTTTTTGTGGAGTATGCAGGAGATAATACAGATATTCACTGCCGATACGACTTCCGGTGTAATTCATCTGCTCAAAGACTGCATCCATTTGTAGATCATTCCATGTTATATTATCGATCTGACCGGGGTATCTGTGATGAGTCAGATATGAGCAGATATGTTCTTTTTCGCGCGCACTAAATCTATAGCTGCTCTTCTTCCCGTATAATGAACTTATACTCTCATAATATGCTTTTCTGTTCCTACTCTCACCGATGATTCCAAAGATGAAGAGTATGATCATAAGCCCCGCGATAACAAGGAGAAAAAATAGCGCATCCATTAGCTTCTCTCCCCACACAGCTCTTCTGTTATCTCAGAAGCCTTATCATATATCTCTCTTGCATTGATATTATCAGCAAACTTTCCTGACTCATAAAGAATATTGCCTGCTATCATCGTCATCTTTACATTGGATTTTGAACCGCTGTATACGATGTTATTTGCAATATTATTGATAGGCTGCATATTAGGCTGGTGAAGATCGATCATTATGATATCAGCTTCTCTGCCTTCTGTGAGCGTATCGCATTTATCAAGGTGCATTGCTTTTGCACCATTAACGGTAGCCATTTTGAGCACATCAAACGCAGGTACAGCTGATGCATCATTTTCACGAAGCTTTGCAAGCCCTGTGACAAGAAACATCTCACGGAACATATCAAGACAATTATTGCTGGCAGGACCGTCAGTCCCTATAGCAACATTAACGCCATGCTTTAGAAAAGCGCTTATAGGAGCTATGCCACTCGCAAGTTTTGTATTAGATCCCGGATTCGTGATAACGCTAACGTTTTTCTTTCTGAAGATGTCAATGTCATTTTCTGTTACATGAACGCAGTGATATGCACCGCCGCCATAATCAAACATTCCTATCGAATCAAGAAATGCAGGTGGTGTCATCTGATATCTCCCTTTACACTCTTCGACTTCTTTATCAGTCTCAGAAACATGTGTAAATACCGGAGCTTCATATTTATGCGCAAGATCTGATATTGATACAAGCAGCTCTTTTGAACATGTATATTCAGCATGAAATCCGATCAGATAGCTAAGCAGCGGACTTGTGTGATTAAGCTCTTTATACATTTCTTCCATATACTGCACAGATGAACTGAAATTATTAACGTTTCCGACCTGAACACATCTCATTCCCATCTTAGCGCAAGCCTTAGCTATCGATTCCGGAGTAAGATACATATCCATGATCGAAGTGATACCACTCGTAAGATATTCAAGTATCGCAAGTCTTGTGAGATGATATATCTTCTCATCATCCAGCTTTGCTTCAATTGGGAAAACCTGTTTTGTAAGCCAGTCCTGAAGCGGAAGATCGTCTGCGAGCGAGCGCATTATCGTCATTCCTGAATGGGTATGTGCATCTTTGAATCCGGGCATAAGAAGATTGCCCTCGCAGTCTATCTCTCGATCCCATCTGTCTGTGACCATATTTGTCATTTCCGCGGTCTTTGATATGTTATCTGTATTTCCGACAAACACGATCTTGTCATCTTTAGTCCAGACTTCACCTTTGTCTATCTTATTTCCCGATGCCATAGTAAGGATACGGGCATTATAAAATCTAATCTGCATATAGATCAGCCTTTCTGTTTTTATCATATGTGTATCAAATGTAGCAATCAGGTTATGATCCTGCGAATTGCCTTGCTTTCTGAAATGTGATTCAGCATTTGGAAGCTTTCGCGATTCTTTCTATAAACACTCACAATCTGCCATAGAGATGATTGATTCTGTGACAAGTTTTGTGAATTTAGGTTCCGCAGCATTTGCGGCTTCCTGTACTTCTGCATGTGTAAGCGGTTTCTTGTTCATGCCGGCCGCAAGATTTGATATGCATGATATCCCGCATACTTTCATTCCCATATGATTTGCAGCTATCGCTTCGACGACTGTACTCATACCGACTGCATCTACTCCCATCGTCTTAAGCATTCTGATCTCTGCCGGAGATTCGAATGAAGGACCTGTCAGCTGCGCATATACGCCTTCAAATAATTCAATATCATTTTTCTTTGCTGTACTTTTGATGATATCCTGAAGATTTTTCTTGTAGACATCAGTCATATCCGGAAACCTTGTTCCAAGTTCATCAATATTGGGACCGACAAGAGGATTAGGTGCGAAACATGATATATGATCCTTGATCATCATAAGCGCACCTGCATGAAAATCAGGGTTTATCCCGCCCGACGCATTTGTCAGGAAAAGGATCTGAGCTCCCATCAGCTTCATAAGACGTGCAGGGAGTACGATATCGCTTATAGGATAGCCCTCATAATAATGAACTCTGCCCTGCATAAGTACGACCGGAACTTTTCCTACGTATCCAAATATGAATTTTCCCGCATGCCCTGGAACCGTTGATACCGGAAAACCATCTATCTCAGAATATGGCAGTTCAGCTCTCACATCGATCGTATCAGCATATTTGCCAAGACCTGAGCCAAGCGTAAGTGCTATCTTAGGCGTAAAATCAATCTTTTTCTTATAGCATTCATAACAGTTCATGAGTTTCTCATATACCTGATTCATATCTGACCTCTAAACTTTCTTAAATCTATTTTAAGTGTTATGCTGTTCCATCACAGATCACAGCTGGTTGTTTTTTTCAGTCAATTTATGGAATATGATGCAGTTAGGCTGCGGTACCTCGATCGCAGGTCCGTTCATCACTATAAGACCTTCCTTAAGATCTACCGTGAAAAATGTCATCGTATTTGACTCATTATTGCAAGACACAAGATGTCTGTTGTCAGGGAAAAGCTGTGCATCTTTAGGGTAATCGCCGCTTATCGGCAGGCAGCAGATCTTACCTAGCATACCTGTCTTCTGATCAATGTTGAATATTACGACGCTGTTATCTCCCGCATTCGAACTTATGAGATATTTGAAATCAGCCGAAAAATTAAGTGCACTCGAGGCTGATCCGTTAGCGTGATAATCGTTAAGCGTTGGAACTGTCTGGATACGTTCAAATTCAGGAATCCCGTTATTTTCATAATAATGATATACATCTATCGAATTTTTTAGTTCATGAACTATATATATAC
>JAGPKJ010000152.1 GCA_018053995.1 Lachnospiraceae bacterium
GCTTATCAAGGCATACTACGAAAGAGAGGGTTATTTATGAAAATTAAAGAAGGTATCAAGGAAGAGGAAAAGACTAGTGCACTTAAGGGAATAAAAGGGCAGCTTGTCATGCTGATACTTCTACCTATTGTTATAATATCGGTGGTATTTCTGATAATAGCAGGAGAGAGCATTCGATCAGGAATGAATTCTGAAGCACTCGAGAGTCTTAAAAATATGTGTAAAGCTGTAAGCGCCGGATATAACAACATGGGTGGTGAATTCAAGCTCGGTGATGATGGTGATCTCTATAAGGGAGATTTTGATGTTACAAAGAGTGAGGATGCCTTAGATGCTTTCGTCGACGATGTTAATACAGAAGTCACTATATTCTATGGTGACACAAGAATGGCGACTACGATCGTAGATCCTTCAACGGGAAAGAGAGGAGTCGGTACAAAAGCATCCGATGCTGTCATCGAGGCGGTGCTCAAGAATGGTCAGGTTTATTTTTCCAAAAAGGTAACGATCCTTGGTGAGAATTATTATGTTTATTACGAGCCGATGAAAGATTCATCAGGACAGGTCGTTGGAATGTTCTTTGCGGGAAAACCTTCAAAGGATATCACAAAGTTTATTAATCAGAAGATAATTGTACTCATCATATGTTCGCTTGCACTTTCAATTGTCTTCTTTATGATCTGCCTTACAGTAGCTCAGAAGATGTCAAAGGCAGTTGTATCGTCCAAAGATGTGGTCTCTCAGATATCAAGCGGCAATCTGGCAATGAAGATACCTGAAAAGGCAGCACAGAGAAACGATGAGATAGGTATGATCGTAAGAACGATCAAACAGCTGCAGGAACATCTGATGACTACGATGTCGCAGGTGAGAGATGCAGCAGATTCACTTGCACAGCAGAGCAAGGATCTTAAGGAGACAGCAGCGTCTACTAATTCAACATCAGGAGAGATCGCAAAGGCTGTCGAGGATATAGCAAAAGGTGCCACGAGCCAGGCTGATCAGGTAAATGAGGCTGTCAGCGGTATGGATGAAGTGGGATCTATGATCGACAGCATCACAGAAGAACTTAAAAATCTTGTAAGCAATGCGGATGAGATGAATAAGGCGGGCAACGAGGAAACAGATATAATCGGACAGCTCAGTGATTCGAATGACAAGACGATGTCAGCACTTAAGAAGATTGAAGATCAGGTTAATACGACGAATGAATCTGCTCAGCAGATAAGTGAAGCAGTTTCTATAATAACATCAATAGCAGAAGAGACAAATCTTCTGTCTCTTAATGCGACGATCGAAGCCGCACGTGCAGGAGAACAGGGACGTGGTTTCGCGGTCGTTGCTTCTCAGATACAGAAGCTTGCAGAGCAGTCGAATGAATCAGCTGAGAGTATCGAGAAGATCATAGAGCATCTGCTTGATGAATCAGGAAAGACAGTCGATGTCATGAAGGATGTCAAGGCTATCGCTGAGGAACAGCAGGAGAAGCTCAAGAAGACTAGTGAGCAGGGAGCTCTTGTTGTAGATGATATTGACAAGGCTAAGGCAAATATAGTAAACATAAACGAATATGCCGTGAAGTGTGATAATGGCAAGAATAAAGTTTCTGAAGTCATTGAGAATCTTTCAGCTATATCGGAAGAGAATGCTGCAGCGTGTGAAGAGACTACCGCTTCAATGCAGGAATTAAACGCTACAATGGCGATGATAGAAGAAGCATCCAACAAACTTTCTTCTCTGTCGGCTACGCTGAACGAAGAGATATCGTATTTCAAATTTGAATCGATCCAAAACACTATCGAAGAGACTGTAGAGAGTAATATAAAAGCGTAAAACAAAAGATCAAACAATAGAATTGAAATAGAATAGATCGCCGTGCTGTATGATTTATCATAGCACGGCGATCTATTTATATTATATATATAACGGCGCTGCAGTCTTGAACGCTTCATATATGGATGAATCTTATGTTTAAGAGAATCACTTCTTAGATATATGCTGTGCTGCCGCACTTTCAGCAGCGTCAAATGTTGTTACACTGATGCTGCCATAAGTGGGAGTCATATACATTGGAGTAGTGTTCCCGTATTCGCAGAAATATGTATAAGAGGATGTCATATTTATCATCTTGAATACACCTGATTTAACTTCTTCTACTGATGATCCGTCTGTTTTCATACGGATGAGAGCCGGATGTGTCTTGTCACTCTTTGCATAGAAGATTGTATCTCCGAGCACATTGAAGAAATCAAGCCGGTCATCTGTGAGCACTTCATTTGAATCATCAGAAAGTGAATATCGGCAGAGACGGTAGTTATTATCGATATCCATGTAGTAGATATAGCCGTCCTGATATACAGGATCCCAAACATCCAGATCACTTACCTCATTAACGGTACAGCTACCGGGGTCAAGCGAATATAGATGGTGATCGTCAACTGTACCGCCAAAGAATATCTTATTTTCGCCTACACATGAGGGATTGATGACATAATCAGCGATCTGTTTCTTATCGGATTTATCGATTTTCTGCCTCATGAGCGTAGTGTAGTCTTTCTGTGTATATCTTTGGTAGAATACGTAATTGCCGCAAAGCGAAAGTGTCAGGTCATGTTTGTTGTCAAGACATACAGTCTGCTTTCCATTTATCTTTGAACGATATGTTCCGGCAACGGAAACAAGAGATCCCAAACCGGTTCCGGAAGCATCACTTCGCATACAATAGTACAGGTAATTGCCATAGCCATTGATAGAATAACAGTTGCTTTCATTTATGAGCTTAAGATTGGTCTGGTCGGTATTCATTGAATAGAGAGCACCGCCGTCGTAGAGGTTTGAAAAATAGATCTTATCTCCTATCTCACAGAAGAGACCGTCGTTGTTGAGGTTACCGGCAGTATTTCCGATTGCGTCATCTGGATTCATTTTCATTTTGCCCGTATGAGAAAATACTATCACAAGGGCGGCAAATGCTACGATTGTTATGATTATAGCGATAGCATTCTTTGTATTCGTTTTCATATGAGCTCCTTTCCTATGAGCCATTGTACAGACTTTGATGATGACCATACATTGACATCTATATTTATAGTATAGTGTTAATTGTGTGTATGGTCAAAAGTTATTATCGTTGGGATCACGAATTATTGATATCAGCCCTGATTTGCGGTATTCTAACATATATAGAAAATGCGAGCCTTCGGAAAGAGCGCTTTGGCATGGGAGAAAATATGGAGCTTGGTGAACTTAGAAAAGAACTTGATGGAATCGATTCGCAGCTGGCAGATCTTTATGAAAAAAGAATGGATATATGTTCTCAGGTAGCTGATTATAAGATAAAGACAAGCAAGAGCGTGTATGATCCTGAACGTGAGGCACAGAAGATAGAAGCCATCGGCAACCTGGCACATAACGAATTTAATCGCAAAGGGCTTGAAGAGCTTCTTGAGCAGATAATGTCAGCCAGCAGAAAGCTTCAATATAAAAAGATGACAGATGCAGGCGCCGGTGAAGAGTTTGATTTTTGTGAGGTTCCTGAGATAGATACTAAAAATGTCAAAGTCGTTTTTCAGGGTGCTGACGGCGCATATTCGCAGATGGCGATGTGTAAGTATTTTGGCGATGATGTGAACTGCATTCACGTAGATACTTTTCGCGGTGCGATGGAAACGATAAAGTCTGGAAAAGCCGATTACGCGGTACTTCCGATAGAAAATTCAACGGCGGGTTCGGTGTCACAGACAGAAGATCTTCTTGAAGAATATGACTGTTATATCGTGGCAGAACAGGTAATATCGATAAATCACTGCTTGATGGGGATACAAGGTGCCGATATTACTGAGATAAAGAAGGTCTTCTCACATCCGCAGTCGCTTATGCAGTCAGCAAAATTCCTTTCAGA
>JAGPKJ010000153.1 GCA_018053995.1 Lachnospiraceae bacterium
GTACCTGATGTTCTACACCCTTTTTGCGAAGTGCACCGCTTACCTCCTCTGATTTATCGATATCGATAGTACCGACAAGCACAGGCTGATGTTTCTCGTGTGCCGCGCATACCGCATCGACGATCGCGTTTATCTTCTCTTTGTGTGTCTTGTAGACCGCATCCTGATGATCTATACGGGCGATAGGCTTGTTCGTCGGTATCTCGATTACATCCATACCGTATATATCACGGAATTCCTTCTCTTCTGTAAGAGCGGTACCGGTCATACCGGCCTTCTTCTCAAATTTGTTGAAGAAGTTCTGGAAAGTGATCGTTGCAAGAGTCTTGCTCTCACGTTTCACCTTTACATGCTCTTTAGCTTCTATTGCCTGATGAAGACCATCACTGTAACGTCTTCCCGGCATTACACGTCCGGTAAATTCATCAACGATAAGAACCTGATCATCTTTTACGATATAGTCCTGATCCTTGTGCATAAGGTTATGTGCACGCAGAGCAAGGTTTATATTATGCTGTATCTCAAGATTCTCAGGATCTGCAAAGTTGTCGATCTGGAAGAATCTCTCGACTTTCTTGACGCCCTGCTGAGTAAGATTGACTATCTTATCCTTCTCATTTACGACGAAATCTCCTGTCTCTTCCTGCTCAATGCCCATGATAACATCCATCTTGGACATCTCATCCTGATCTTCGCCTCTCTGCATCTGCTTTGCAAGGATATCGCAGGCTTCATAAAGGCTTGTAGACTTTCCACTCTGTCCGGAAATGATAAGAGGTGTACGCGCTTCATCAATAAGAACTGAATCGACCTCATCGATGATCGCATAATGCAGATCACGAAGTACAAGCTGTTCCTTATAGATGACCATGTTATCACGCAGATAGTCAAATCCAAGTTCATTATTTGTCACATAAGTGATGTCACATGCGTAAGCTGCACGCCTCTCTTCAGGTGTCATCTGATTCAGTACTACTCCGACTGTCAGACCAAGAAACTCATGTACCTGACCCATCCATTCCGAATCACGCTTTGCAAGGTAATCATTGACAGTTACAACATGAACTCCTTTGCCCTCAAGTGCATTGAGATATGCCGGCATTGTCGAGACAAGCGTTTTACCTTCACCTGTTCTCATCTCTGCGATACGTCCCTGATGAAGGATGATACCGCCGATTACCTGTACACGGAAAGGTTCCATGTTGAGAACACGTTTTGCAGCCTCTCTCACTGTCGCATAAGCTTCAGGAAGAAGATCATCAAGTGTTTCTCCACCTTCAAGACGCTTCTTATATTCATCTGTCTTAGCTTTAAGCTGATCATCTGTAAGAGCCTGCATCGCGGATCTGTATGATTCGACCTTATTTACTGTACTCTCTATCCTCTTGAGCTCATGCTCGCTGTGTGTACCAAAGACTTTTTCTCCAAATTTCATAGTCTTCCTTTCGTGCTGAAAAAGAATATTCAGGCGGCTTATCCGCCACCTGTTATAATAACTTGATTCTTAATTTCTGTAACAATACGACGCGCCGGCTTCGCATGATGAATCCGCGGCCAGCGTGCCACTTGACAAACAAAGATACTGTAGCAGATTTATATACCAATGACAAATTAACTTTCTGTAAACAAACAGCATCTTTCTTGTGCAGCATCTTTCTTGTGCAGCATCTCACTTCAGCATCTATCCAAGAAGCGCTCTCGCTATTCCTTCAGCCTGCGCAAGCACCTTCTCGTCCGGATTCCACTGACTCTTGATCTCAGGTTCCATCACTTCAAAGCCACATTCGATCATCTTATCCCTGAGTATCTTATTTCCCTCACCAGACCAGCCATAGCAGCCGAATACAGCCGCTTTCTTTCCTGTAAAATGAAGTTCCTTCATAAATGCAAGAAGTCCGGTCATCGATGACATGATATCACGGACTATAGTAGGTGAACCGACTGCGATAGCCTTCGACTTGAACACCTCTACCATGATGTCGTTCTTGTCAGCCGTAGCTGCGCTCATCACCTTGACAACAGTTTCCGGTGACTGCGCGTGAACTTCGTCAGCGATACGGTGTGCCAAAGTTGCTGTTCCATTCCACATAGAATCATAGATCACTGTTATCTGATCTTCTTTATAATTATTTGCCCACTCCGCATATTTGTCGACAATCTGCATCGGATTCTCGCGCCAGATCACGCCGTGACTCGGAGCTATCATATCTATCGGAAGTCCGAGCGCCTTGAGCTCCGGTATCTTCTTTGCTACAAACATTGAGAAAGGCATCAGTATGTTTACATAATATTTGACTGCCTCACGCCACAGAGCCTCCTGATCAGCCTTGTCTGCGAACATTTCCTCGCACGCATAATGCTGTCCAAATGCATCCATGGAAAATAAGATATTGTCGCCTGACATATATGTCGCCATACTGTCCGGCCAATGAAGCATAGTCATCTGTATGAATGTGAGCGTCTTACCGTTTCCGATATCGAGCTTGTCTCCGGTCTTTACAACGTGGAAATCCCACTCCGGATGATGATACTGTCCCGTAAGCGACTGAACCGCCTGCGCTGTGCAGTAGATTGGCTTGTTCGGGATCTTGCTCATAAGATAAGGCAGTGCGCCTGAATGATCGCATTCACCATGATTTATCACTATATAATCGATTGAATCAAGATCTATCTCTTTCTCAAGGTTCTCAACAAATTCCTTTGCGTGTGGAACCCATACCGTATCGAGAAGAACTGTCTTCTCTTCTTTAATAAGGTAAGCGTTTTGGCTCGATCCGCTGTCTATTGAGAAATCCGAACCATGGAATTTCGTCATCTCCCAGTCAAGCTTTCCTACCCAGTAAACATTATTTTTTATTTTTTTCATGATCATATTCTCCCTTCGCTTCTTTATGCTTTTGATCATTCTCTGTGCCGCGTGTAACATGTAATATCTGCTGATCGTCCTCGACATCAATCACTGCATCACATGAAACTTATGCTGATTAGTCTCTGCATCAGTCACTGCATCACATGAAACTTGTGCTGATTAGTCTCTGCATCAGTCACTGCATCACATACAATATGTGCTGATTAGTCTCTGCATCACATGCACTTGTGCTGATTAGTCTCTGCATCAGTCACTGCATCATATGCAATATGTGCATTTCATCCTCGACATCATATGCCCTGCAGCACTTATAGAGTAGTCATATTTTATAAGTCTTTTACTTTCTGATTTTACACCAAAACAGGCACATATATCAACTTGTCGGCACATATTGATGATTGTAAACTGTCGTTGCAAACTATGTAACCGAATAGCATCTTTGATATTTCTTTATCGCGGATACCTGCTATGATCATCGAAGCAGCTTTTGCTGTGAGAACCGTTCAATCTACGCTTTCCTTTGCAAATTCATTCTCCCATAAAAGCCATTTCTATTTTCTTGTTAATTATACAGTAACTGAAGTTGAAAGTCTAATTTATACTGCATTTTTTAATCAAGAAATGATTACGCAAAAATCACATACAGTATCTGCGAAAAGAATCCTCTCCTATACTGCAATTCAAAAAAAATTATGGGGGTTCTAACTTCAAAATTGCAGTACATACAACATGAATGTTCATATATACTGTATATTTTCTTCTGTCGGAATGAATTTTGATGTGTCGACCCCTTAATGTACACAAAAAATGCAGTATCTGTAACAATTCAAAGTCAAGTCCGAAAAAGTGTGTAAATTGTTCTCAGTTGAAAATGATATTAAGCTGCCGTCTTCTTGGCCATCTTTTTGATGATCTTTTCATGATCGTTGTAGTAGGCAAGCATATCGAACATACTG
>JAGPKJ010000059.1 GCA_018053995.1 Lachnospiraceae bacterium
ACTTTGACGAAGAATTAGGCGATGGAGAAGCATACTATAACATATCAGGATACGGCAAGGACGCTAGAAAACAGAACATAACCTATAAACAAAAAGAATACCGGTGAGTGATCACCGGTATTTCTTTATAAATATGGCTTATGCACATAAGCAATAACAGGATATTACGCAAACTTCTTTCCTGTCAGCATGAAGAACGCTTCCTTGTACTTATCGACTGTCTTTGCGATGACGCCATCGGGGAGAAGATAATCGCTGTCCGGGTTAGCCTTAAGCCAGTCGCGGACGAACTGCTTGTCGTATGATGGCTGTGACTGACCGGCCATATAACCTTCAAGCGGCCAGAACCTTGAACTGTCGGGAGTGAGCATTTCATCGCCGATGATAACATTGTCATTTTCATCAAGACCAAATTCGAATTTAGTATCTGCGATAATGATGCCCTTGCTTTTTGCGTAATCAGCGCATTTTGTATAAAGAGTTATAGTGTAGTCGCGAAGCTTTGTCGCGTATTCCTTGCCTTTACCGGGATAGAGTTTCTCAATGACATCAATGCTCTTTTCGTAAGAGATATTTTCGTCGTGGTCGCCAAGATCGGCTTTTGTGCTTGGCGTATATATCGGCTGCGGAAGTTTCTCTGATTCTTTAAGTCCTTCCGGAAGCTTTATGCCACAGACAACACCTGATTTCTGATAGCTTTCCCAGCCGCTTCCCGTTATATATCCACGAACGATGCATTCGATGGGGAGCATACGGAGCTTTTTGCACATCATGCTGCGTCCTTCAAAGTTTTCATTTCTGAAAAATTCAGGCATGTCTTTAACGTCGATTGAAAGCATATGATTTGGAACGACATCTTTGGTGAAATCAAACCAAAATTCTGACATCTGCGTCAGAATCTTTCCCTTGTCAGTGACCATGTTCTTAAGGATATGATCAAATGCAGAGATTCTGTCGGTTGCAGTGATGATGAGACTGTCATCGATATCATAGACTTCACGTACTTTTCCTTCTTTGAACGGTGTGTATTCTTTCAAGACTTACCTCCATGTGGCAGTTTTACCTGCGCAGCTGATATAAGCGGCACTCCGGATGCGAAGCGCTAGTTAACACGACACGATTATAATATCACCGAGCGGGCACAGGTTCAATAAATAAGAAGTATAAATCATATTCATAATATGATGTGTGTAAGTTTGTAAATGATGTGTGTAAGTCTATAAATGATGTGTGTAGGTTTGTAAATGATGTGTTAATCGCAAAATAATATGATGTGAGCGTCAAAAGAAGCAATATTCCAGTCAAGTAAGTGTAGATTGGCAGGATTACCGAAAGCTGCTTGAAAAAGGTGTTCGTGCAGGTAAAATATAAAAATATTCAATTTTGCAGTACCTGTAGGTATATGCCTCATTTATACTGTATTTTTCATCAAGAAATGATTACGGTAAATGTGATACAGTATCTACAGAAAAGGTCAGCTCCAATACTGTAATTAAAAAAACATTAAGGGGGTCTGTCTTCAAAAATTGCAGTAATTGCAACATGAATGTTCATATATACTGTATTTTTCTTTTGTCAGAATGATCTTTCGAGGTATCGACCCCTTGATTCAAACAAAAAATACAGTACCTGTAACAATTCAAGTCAAATATACTGTATGATTTTTTGGTGGCGATAAAATCGAAATCAAAAATACAGTATAGAAAAGGTGTTTACCTCAGAATACTGTATTGCTGATCATTTTCAAGATAGAGAACAATCTACACTTTTTCGGACTTGATTAATTCACTGTTATATTTTTTCTGAATGGCGCGCTCAAGTATCATAATATATATTTGAAAAAATATGAACTTGGTTTGATTTATAGTGAATCATAAATTAAACTTAAAGTAAGAATATAATATGGTATCGGAGATAAACGATGAAGATAAAAGTTATTGATAAGCCATTTGCCGAAGTAAAGACAATGACGGGATTCAAATACGAAAAGCCGATAAGACAGAATGCGGCACTCAGATGGCTCATAAAGATGCTCTCTGCCGGAGAACTTAAATCAGTCAATTTCAAATGCGAAAAGACAGGAATGGAGAAATTGTCAGAAGATGAGCCGTGTCTTGTGCTTATGAATCATTCGGCATTTATAGACCTCAAGATAGCAGCGTCTGTTATTTACCCAAAGCAGTTTCATATCGTAACGACTATCGATGGGTTTGTGGGAAAGAATTCTCTCATGCGGCACGTTGGCTGCATACCGGCAAGAAAGTTCATTGCAGATTCGGCGATGGTCGCAGATATCGTGTATTCACTCCGGAGACTCAAGAGTTCAGTGCTTATGTATCCGGAGGCGAGCTATAGCTTTGACGGAACGCAGACTCCACTTCCTAGAAGTGTCGGAAAAGCGCTGAAGCTGTTTAACGTACCGGTCATCATGATACGCACATATGGTGCGTTTCAGCACGATCCGCTGTATAACGGTCTGAGGCTTAGGAAAGTCGATGTATCTGCGGAAGTGAAATATCTGCTTTCACCCGAAGATATCCGCAGTAAATCGGTACAGGAGCTTAATGATATATTAAAAGAGAATTTCACATTCGATAATTTCGCATGGCAGAAGGAGCAGCATGTATGCGTAAATGAGCCGTTCCGTGCGGAGGGGCTTGAGCGAGTGCTCTACAAATGCCCGCACTGCATGGCTGAGGGGAAGATGGTATCAAGCGGGACTCATATCAGATGCAGCGCATGCGGAGCTGAATACGAGCTCACGGAATACGGAGACATTAAGGAATGTGAGGAACACATAGAAGTGACGGAGGATTTTTCATCACATAGGTCGTTACAGGAGCAGTCACCGTCGCTGCATTTCAGCAGTATACCCGAGTGGTATTCATGGGAACGCACGATGGTAAAGCATGAGCTGGAAAATAAAAGATATCGCATGGAAACGCCTGTCCGCATAATGGTGCTCATTAACACGGATGCCATATATCATGTCGGTGACGGAACACTTATCCATGATGAAAGCGGCTTCAGACTTGACGGATGTGACGGCGAGCTTAGCTACGAGCAGTCACCGCGCGTTTCTTACAGTGTTTATGCGGATTATTTCTGGTATGAGATCGGCGATATGATATGTATCGGTACGCCGCAGATGCAGTATTACTGTTTCCCGATGAACAAAGATGTCAATGTCGCAAAGGTGAGGCTGGCAGCTGAAGAGATGTATAAGATGCACAGTCTGTGATCAGTCGAAATGCTATAGAAAATCGTTCTCATATTTGCCTGAAACTATTGTATTTACGCGGTTCTTATGGTAGCCTTACGAGTAGGGGATTACTTTAATCTGCGTATGTTTACGGATACCCGGCACAATAAAATCCGCAGATGCATACACAAGAATGTGGGCGAAAAATGGAACAGAAACATAACATAATAATACTTGAAAGGAACAGTGTTGGTATCGATGTTGATACCGACTGCTTTAAAGATTTCGGAACCGTTACGGCATATTCAAATACCGTAACACCCGAGGATGCCGGCATGCGTATTGCAGATGCCAAGGCTGATATTGTCATCTCTAATAAGGTTCCGCTCGGAGAGACCGCGCTTGACAATTCAAATGTAAAGCTGATCGCACAGTTTGCGACCGGTTTTGATAACATAGATCTCGATTACTGCAGCGAAAATGGGATCACTGTCGTGAACCTTGGCAACTATGCCACAGACTCAGTAGCACAACATACATTTGCGCTTACACTCTGTGTTCTCGAGCATCTTCATTATTACAACAACTACGTCAAATCAGGTGATTATTCGAAGCAGGATCGCTTCTCAAATTTTGACGCTACGTTCACTGAGCTTGCCGGTAAGACATGGGGCATCGCAGGAATGGGCAATATCGGACACCGCGTTGCAGAGATCGCTTCTGCGTTTGGCTGTCATGTCATATTCTATGCGACTTCCGGACATAGCACCTGCGTACAGTATGAACAGGTAGATTTTGATACGCTTCTTAAGGAATCGGATTTCCTGTCAATTCATTGTCCTCTTACAGACCGCACAACACATCTGATAGACGAAAAAGCACTTTCCAAGATGAAATCGTCCGCGATCCTCATCAACGTTGCGCGTGGAGCGGTAGTCGACAATACTGCATTATATGATGCTTTGATAAATAATAAGATAGGTGGAGCAGGTCTCGATGTCCTTGAAAATGAGCCGCTTCGTGAGAGCGATGCGCTCAGTCAGTATCATGACAGCAATAAGCTTATCATCACACCTCATATGGCATGGGCAAGTGTTGAAGCCCGCCGCAGATGCGTATCCATCACTTATGATAATATCAAGAACTTCCTCGAGGGAACACCTACGCATATCGTGAATCACTGATGATGGCAGACTACTGCGAAATACAGCGGTATGCAGTAAATAAGAAAATACAGATATCTGAAATCATATGCTACCGGAGTTGCGATAAGGATTGTAAAGAGTCCCAGCAGCCCCGGCAGTATCATTATTATATCTCTATATCTTTTTTCAATCAGCATGATCCCAAGACCTGTCGCATAAAGCCACACAACAGCGCCCATGCACCACAGGCTGCTATAGAGCGGAATCATATCACCGAGCTTGATCTGGACTTCCTGGAGCTTTAAGAAGATACGAGCCGGAATGAGCGGGTGTGATGTAAGACCAAGCTCGTTATCGCTTATGCCTTCATTATCAGCGACAGTGTAGTTCCTATCCGGAAACCAATAGCCGTAAGTCTCATCTCCGTATGCCTTAAGATAATCCGCAGGATATCTTATTCCCAGTCTTATCCATAATCCTAGAAATTCACCTTTGTGCTGCGTGAGGTAATCCTCGTGTCCGGCGCGCACAAGCTCTTTTATGTTGTCTGCAAATCCGGGCGCATAGAGCGCTCCGACCTTGTCCGTATCTATAACATTCGAAAGAAGCTTCATATCTTCTGCCGGAACATCAGTCTCTTTCGTTAGTACATATGCGATCTGCTGCGCAGGCACAGAGCAGGATTCGATGAAATCAGGTTCTTCTACATCCAGCGCGGAAAATACAGGGTATTTGATTACTGTAGCAATAATAAAAGCCATAAACCAGATTGTTGCAAGTCTGCCGGCCACATTCGTTTGACCACGTCTGGCACTCACGATGACCCACGCAGCCATGAACGGCAGAAGCCCTAAGAGCATGTACCAGCCGTTTGAGCGCAGAAGCGACATTCCAAGACACGATATAAACTGCAGCGCATACGTCATCCGGTTTCTTTTTACAGATACATCTTCATAAGTATTATGCGGGTTTCCGCCAGCATCTTTTTCGTTATCACTTTTGCAAGTGTTTTGTTTATTCAGCTCTACATCTTTGTAAACGTAGAATATCCGCACGAGTGACGCTGTGAACATCATCACTGCCGCGGCAAATAAAACATCTTTCCACATGGAAACAGCATAGACCCAGTTGTACGGAACGAGCACGAAGAAGATGATCGAAACGATGATGACCCACCTGCGGGCGCCCATCTTATTTATCGTATTAACGCAGTAAGCATCCGCGAGTGCCATCAGGCACATCTGCGCAAATGTGTAAAATCCGATAGCTGCCGTCATGCTGTGAGTCAGCGCAAATGCCGGTTTATAAAATATCGCGATTATCATCGTGTGGATGAGCGGATGGTGATTTGAAAGGGGCGAAAGCCCGATGACCTGCTTAAGCTGGTTGATGCTGTCCGGTGTCATGATGCCCGGATATTCATATAGGAAGCATGGAATCATGCATACGAGGCAGATAAAAAATGTGATCAAAAATGGGTGTTTGCGATAAACTGATTCACCTGTCATCTTCAATTCATTAAGGTGTGAGTCCGCGGTATCATTCTGAAATACGAGTCGTCTTAAGTTCCCGCCCGTAGTGTAGTGAAACAGCCACAGCAGGAGATTTCGGAACATGATAAAAAGTCCGCAGACGGTGACTGCAAAGATGCCTGCGCGGAACGCTCCGCTCGACAGGCCGTCTGTTATTTTCCCATAATCATAGGCACAGTAAATGACGGCAAAGACCGCGGCGAGCACGTCGGCGCACACCCTGCTGCGCTTGTCCCCTGCGCGTTCCTGTTTTGCATAGAAAAATAAAAGGAGCACAAAGACAGCGGCGACAAGGATATTTCCAGGTCCGACCGCAAAGATACGCTGGAGTGCCCAGGCTGATGTGAACGCTTCAAATGCGTGTTCTAACAGATGATTTCTGTTTTTCGTTGACATATTTTGATCCATATTTTCTTCCTACAATATTATGTGATGAAAATCAGCGGATTCCGAGTATTTATTGAGCCTCGCAAAGCAATTCGCAGCATCGTAACACAATTGTTACTTTTGACATGTACATCGTGATTATATTATTTATATATAATTCATACTATTCACATTTATGCTGATAATTGTATCAGATATACCATGCCGGTATCTGCAGCACATTCTCACTGAGCGATCCGGGTTCCGGACACATACAGACGACAGCGCCGGTTCCGCGTTTCTTTTCATTTACCGTATCAAGAACCGGAAATGCGCTTGTCATGGAAGCGACAGCTTTGCCCGTTTTCTTGATCTCGATTGGATGAAGTATTCCATTTTCTTCGATGATAAAATCTATTTCATTTTCCATCGAACTGTTCTTATCTTTACCACGATAATATGAAACAAAATATCTATAATCAAGTCCGCGGTTGGAGTATGATTTCAGGATTTCGGAGATAACATAAGTTTCAAAGAATGCGCCGCTCATCGCGCCATCCGCAAGTGTTTCGGGAGTCAGCCATCTTGTCAGATATGCGGCAAGACCCGTATCACGAAAATACAGTTTGGGTGTTTTTATTGCCCGTTTTAAGACTGATGCAGTGTATGGCTCAAGAATATATATGATGCCTGATGCTTCAAGGATTGATGTCCATTTCCTGACGGTACCGACGTCTTTTCCTATTTCCTCCGCTATATTACTGTAATTGAGTATCTCGCCTGTCCGTGCTGCACAAGCAACCATGAATCGCCTGAATGTATCGAGATCCTGAACTGCCGAAAGTTCACGCACATCCCGTTCAAGATAGGTCTTAATGTAGCTGGCAAAATATCTTTGCCAATCCAGCTTCGTGTCTTGCAGTTCCGGATATCCGCCATGGTGGATGATCTTCCAGATATTATCAGGTTTTTTTGCAGTCTTTGTACGTTTTTTCACATATTCCAGTGTCGGTATAAACGGGTCATTGAACGTATCGCCCATTATTTCCCGCAGTGAGAGCGGCGCGAGCTCTATGACAGATACACGTCCGGCAAGTGAATCTGATACAAGTTCCATAAGCTTGAACGGCTGTGATCCGGACAACATAAATTTACCTTTTTTATCATCTTTATCACATGACATTTTAATATAGCGAAAAAGCTTCGGAACCCGCTGAACTTCATCCATTGTGATAGGCGGCTGGTGAAGCGTCATGAACATTTCGGGATCATTTTCCGCCTGATCCTCGAGAAACATATCGTCAAATGTGATCATCTTTCTATCTGGATACAGTTTCTCGAGAAGCGTAGATTTTCCAGTCTGTCTTGCTCCTGTTATGAGAACTGCCTTAAATGTATCTGCGGATGATTCTACTATATCCTCTATACTTCTTTTTATATATTTCATATATGCTCCCCATATAGTTCTGACAAATTTGGAATTCGATTCCTAATTAGTCATATTATAGCAGAATCACTATTAGGATTCAATCCACAGTACATGGCAAGATTTTTTTAGAAATATTTATTTTTCATTGACAAACGGAGTTAATATCGTTAAACTGAATTTTAGTTAGATGAACCTAACCACACCGGATTGCGAAATGATGAAGAAGACGTGGGAAAGTGCAATATGTAAAGTATCAGACAATCTGGGCGTTTAGGCATCTGACAGGCAGCGCATATAAAAGCAGCATGAGAGCGGATGTGTAGCTGGCATGAGAGCAATGATATATGCGAATCGCCGGAAAGGAAATATAAATCCATGACACTCGATCAGTTGGAGATCGGTAAAGACGCGATAATCGAAAAGGTGGGAGGAGTCGGAGAACTCCGAAGGCATTTTCTTGATATGGGGCTTACGCCTGGCACAGAAGTGACGCTGATGAAAAAGGCGCCGATGGGCGACCCGATAGAACTGCAGCTAAGAGGGTATGAACTGACATTACGGCTTGCGGATGCAGCGAAGATAGAGATAAAAGGCATTCATAAGTCGGACACGGTAGTAAAGAATACGGATGCTTCTCATAAGGATATTCCGCACCCTGGGAAAGGTGAAGTCTATCACGTAAATAAAAAGGGTGATGTTCTTAAAGAAGGCGCACCGCTCACATTCGGACTTATCGGTAATCAGAATTGCGGTAAGACAACATTATTTAATCAGCTTACAGGTTCAAATCAGCATGTCGGGAATTTTCCCGGCGTTACGGTAGACAGGAAGGACGGCATCATTCGTCAGCATCCGGAAGCTACGGTCACGGATCTTCCCGGAATCTATTCTCTCTCTCCATACACAGATGAAGAGATAGTCACAAGAGATTTTCTTCTTAAAGCGCACCCGCGCGGAGTAATCAATATAGTAGACGCAACAAATATCGAACGTAACTTATTTTTAACGCTTCAGCTTATCGAGATGGACATCCCGATGGTTCTTGCACTCAACATGATGGATGAGGTTCGCGATAATGGCGGTACTATTCAGGTAAATAAACTGGAAGATGCGCTGGGTATTCCTGTTATTCCTATTTCCGCATCAAAAAATCAAGGTATTGACGAGCTGATAGAGCATGCGATCCATGTAGCCAGATATAATGAATGTCCTGGCAGAATGGATTTTTGTAACGCGGATGAGCCACACGGTCAGGGTTCGATCCACAGATGTATTCATGCGGTATGTCACTTGATCGAGGATCATGCGAAGGCAGCAGGTATTCCGGTCAGGTTCGCTGCGACTAAGCTGATGGAAGGCGATAAGATCGTTGAATCGGCGTTGTGTCTGGATAATAATGAAAAAGAAATGCTGAATCACCTTGTATTTGAGATGGAAAATGAATGCGGTAAGGACAGGGAAGCTGCTCTTGCCGATATGAGATATGAATTTATCGGAAAGATATGTTCGGAGACTGTCGTTAAGCCAGTAGAGAGCAAGGAACACGCAAGAAGCGTAGAAGCTGACAAGATCCTGACCGGAAAATATACTGCGATACCGTCTTTTATTTGCATAATGGCGGTTATCTTTTGGCTGACGTTCGGTGTTATCGGGCAGGGTCTTTCAGACCTGATGGCAGCGGGAATCGCGTCATTTACGGCGATGTGCGATCATGGGCTTACGGTATACGGAATCAACACTGTTATTCACTCGCTGATAATAAATGGTATTTTTGCAGGTGTCGGAAGTGTCCTGAGTTTCCTGCCTATAATCGTTGTATTGTTCTTCTTTCTGTCAATACTTGAAGACAGCGGATACATGGCGAGAATCGCATTTGTCATGGATAAGCTGCTTCGTAAGATAGGTCTTTCCGGGAGAAGTTTTGTTCCGATGCTTATCGGTTTCGGATGCTCGGTTCCCGCGATAATGTCGACAAGAACGCTGTCGTCTGAGCGTGACCGTAAGATGACGATACTTCTTACACCATTCATGAGCTGTTCGGCAAAGCTTCCAATATATGCCTTGTTTACATACGCATTCTTCCCGGCACATCGCGCGCTTGTAATGGTATGCTTATATTTCTTTGGCATCATAGTTGGCATCCTCTTTGCACTTCTACTTAAAAATACGAAGTTCAAAGGTGAACCGGTACCGTTCGTTATGGAGCTGCCCAATTACCGTATGCCAAGTCCCAAGAGCGTTGGGATGCTTATATGGGATAAGGTCAAAGATTTTATCACCAGAGCATTTACGATCATCTTTAATGCAGCGATAATCATATGGTTTCTGCAGTCATTTGATACAAGGATCAATCCCGTCACAAATTCACAGAACAGTATGCTTGCGATGATTGGCGGTCTTATCGCTCCAATATTTAAGCCGCTTGGGTTCGGTGACTGGCGTGTGTCGACAGCACTTATCACAGGCTTTACTGCCAAGGAGAGCGTTGTGAGTACGCTGACGGTACTGCTTGGTGGCAATACGGCAGCACTTTCTACGATGTTCACTCCGGCATCAGCGTTTGTATTTCTTACATTTACGCTGCTCTACACGCCTTGCGTTGCGGCTATGGCGGCAGTGAAGCGTGAGCTTGGAAGTACGAGAGCGGCAGCAGGTGTTGCGCTCATGCAGTGTGTGATCGCATGGATAGTTGCGTTTATCGTTCATCTGATATTCATGATGGCAGGGATTGGGTGATGGTCTATTGTGACCTGAAGATTATGATGATCAGAATCGAGCGGGAACTGATACGATCCGGCTTGTGATGGCTGAAATTGTCGGATGGTTTCTGGATACCGGGGTTTACGAAGGCTGAAATAACCTGAGGGCTACAGGAGGTGTACACATGAATGCAGCCAGTATAATACTTCTTGTTCTGATATCAATCTGGGCGGTGTTTTCTGCAGTATATTCGCATAAGCACAGCGGCTCGTGCGGCGGCTGTTCTGGGTGTGATGCATGTAAAAGAAATGTGGACGGCGCAGGCTTGGGTGGAGAGGATTTAAGCGGAGAAAACTTAAGCGGGAAAGGTACACAGGCTGAAGACTTAATTGTGAAAGACCCCACCATAAAAGACCTCAATGTGAAAGGCGCTAAAGAGGGAAAGCTTAATCTATGTGAAAGTGAGTTGTTGGCTGTGAAAAGCTCCAATAAAGAAAATACATATACATGCAGCGGAAGTTGCGGAACATGCCCGTATCACTCTCGGTGAATACGGGTTTTACCTACAATTAAAGAAAAATGATATCTTTGTCGGTTATTTTTTTTTCATTAGACAATTTCTAATAAGAAAATTACCTACTTATAGGCAGTATTGGATGGTCTGTGGGTAATTATAAATTCTATTTCTCAATAAATCTGAAAAAGTCCTCATAAAAAAGATGAATGTTACCTACAATATGCATGTACGATATTGTCTGTAGGTAATATGCCCGATCCGGACTATCCATTATAGAAAATCTTATCACCATTTTGTTCAATTGATAAAGCGTGTTTCACCCAGGTGGTGAAGATGATATGACCTGAATTTTACATATTTTTTCCCATACTGTGATAGTTTGTATATCACGGTTTTTCCTATAATCATATCGAAAGCGAACATAATCGGATGAAAACAGGAGGAAAAGTATGATCGGAGACAGCAGGTTTTATGATAAGTTTCAGATTTTTGATTTTAGGGATTGTAGAGAGGAAAATGAAAGATGCAGTCAGAAAGCATGTGATGCCAATAGCAGTGATGCATATAAGAGTGATGCAGACAGGGATGAAGCAGAAAGCAGAGATACATATTGCAGTGATACAGACAAGCGTGATACAGACAAGTGTGATGCAGGCAATAGTGATGCAGGCAGTAGTGATACATACAAGAATGATGCAGATAAGAGTTGTAGATCTATAGGTAACAGATCTCGCAGAATAGGTGGAAAGAAGCTAACTGCCGCAGTGATAACAGGAGTTCTTGTAACGACACTTGGTATCACAGCCGTAGCATCAACACCGCATTATAATAATTCAAGTGTGACGGGAGCTCCGGCTGACTGGGCTTCATGGGTTCGTGAGTGGCCATCTGTGTCGTCGGATTTTACAAAAGTGTCGATAACACCCGGAAGCGATGAGACAGAGCTTAATTTTGCATGGTATACAAATGCGGATGCCGGCACAGCCACACCGTCAGTGCAGTTCGGAATAGACAAATCAAATCTTAAGGAGTTCAAAGGCTCTGTTCAGAGCGTTGATACCAAACTTACAGACGGACACAGATATGTGAGCAATCATGTTACCGTTACAGGACTTAAAGCGAATACTTCATATCATTACCGCATTCAAAAAAACGGTGTATGGGGTGAGGACAACAATTACAGCACAGGAAGTTTTTCAAGCGTAAAGATCATGCTTGTCGGTGACCCGCAGATAGGCGCTTCGAAAGGCCAGGATCAGGGCGGCGGCAAACTTGAGAGCAAGGATGGTGTAGCGAACACGGCAGCCAGAAACGATGGCTTTGCATGGAACAGGACGCTTACTACGGCGCAGAGTCAGAATCCGGATATCGATTTTATCATATCAGCAGGTGATCAGGTCAATAAGACAGGTAAAGCTAAGGAAGAAGAGTATTCGGCGTATCTGTCTCCTGCAGTCTTATCTGAGATTCCAGTAGCAACAACAATTGGAAACCATGATTCACTCAACACGGATTATAGTGCGCATTTCTTTGATCCGAACCAGACCGGAAACGGTCAGACGGCAGCAGGTGGGGATTACTATTATTCTTATGGTCCCGGTCTCTTCGTAGTACTTAATACGAATAACTATAATGCCGCAGAACATGAGGATACGATAAAGAAAGCGATAGCTGCCGTGCCGGATGCGAAGTGGCGCGTGGTTACCATTCATCAGGATATATATGGCTCAGGGGCGGATCATTCCGAAACGGATGGAATGATTCTCCGTACGCAGCTCACACCGATTTTCGACAAATATGATATCGACGT
>JAGPKJ010000010.1 GCA_018053995.1 Lachnospiraceae bacterium
CTTCTCATAGCCTTCGTTAAGACCTGTTCCATCAGCATTGATCCACTCATCAGGAACCTTACGCTCAACATTTGCGATAGCGTGGATATCATATTCACTCGTACCACACTCATACGGATCATCTCCGTCACGCTTAAGGATGATCATCTCGCCAGTCTTGCCATTATCAGCAGCCTTAACTGCATCATAGCCAACCTGGAATGCTTCGTTGATATCAGTAAGAGATGCAAGATGTGTTGCAGCTCTCTGAAGTGTTGAAAGTTCAATAGCACGTGTCTTAAGACCAGTTTCCTCAGCAACCTTCTGAGCAAGCATAGCTGCTGTTCCTGACATCTGCTTGTGACCAAATGCGTCAATAGCGACATCATGACCAAGCTCACATACATAACGACCATCAGCTACATGGATACCTTCAGAAACAGCGATAACAACTGATGACTTAGTAGCTGCAAGTTCCTTGATGTTAGCCATGAACTTGTCCATATCAAATACACGCTCAGGAAGATATATAGCATTTGCACCTACGCAATCGTCACCCTTTGCAAGAGCAGCAGCTGCTGTAAGCCATCCTGCGTTACGACCCATGATCTCAACGATCTCGACTGTAGGCTTCTTGGCACCGAAAGACTCGTTATCGCGAATAACTTCCTTAAGAGAAGTTGCGATGTATTTCGCTGCTGAACCATAGCCCGGGCAGTGATCTGTAACAGGCAGATCATTATCGATTGTCTTGGGAACACCCATGAAACGCTGTGATTTGCCATGTTCCTTCGCATAATCAGAAAGCATCTTTACAGTATCCATAGAATCATTGCCGCCTGCATAGAAAAGGCACTCAATATCATGCTTCTCCATGATAGAGAATATCTTCTCATATACGTCTTCATGACCCTCGATCTGAGGCATCTTGAAACGGCATGAGCCAAGGAATGCAGAAGGTGTTCTCTTAAGCATCTCAACACCGGTTCCATCAGCAAGATAATCATCAAGATCGATCATCTGATCCTCAAGAAATCCTTCGATACCGTGAACCATTCCATATACCTTGTTCACTCCAAGCTTCTTAGCTGATGCATAAACACCTGCTACAGAAGAATTGATAACGGCTGTAGGGCCGCCTGACTGTCCAACTACGATATTTCCTTTCATTTTTACATCTCCTTATAAATTATTTATATTTAATATTGACAGTTACTATCATTATGACATGACACTTGCATCAAATATCACTTTATGAGATGAATCGATCCGATAAGCGGAAGATCTTTCATCTGACCATTTACCGCATTTATTATCCCGATTATCATAAGTGCCAGTGTGAAAAGTCCCCACACCATTGCAAGAATTCCATGTACGAATGGCACAAACTTAAGTGCGAACGACACAAGATATCCCATTATGAACAACACAAGTCCCTGATTTGCATGAAACTTACAGAACTTTGAATTAGGACGCACGAGAAGTGGAATAAAGAAAAGGAACCCAATATATGCTAATACTGATAATCCCTTCTCGTCACTGCTCAGACCATAGTTTCCATTTCCATTATCTACTTCACCATTATAATGTTCCATTTTTTCCTCCAAACCTTGCAAATATTGGCTGCTCATCAAAGTCTTAATTGCGATTATCGTACTTCATTTTTTGAAAAGTCCTTTATTAGGATATTACATCATCACAAAAATAGCAAATAGTAAATCCCACGTTCAATAAATCTGAAATACTGCCAGAATATTTTAATGCCTGTTGACTATCATAAAACTGTTGTTTTCCATCATACTGTTAGTGTATAATGACTCTTGTTCATAAACATTATGCTTATGAACACGCCCGGATAATTCTGCCACTATTTTCTCCCCCTCATAAAGAAGTATGGCAGAGCGTTTATCCGGGTTTTTCTATATAAAATTAAGTACATCCGCTACCGATGAAACCGGGATGACTTTTATTCCATCATGGCTGCGGATATCAGACATACATCCCTTAGGCACAACACACGTAGTAAATCCAAGTCTTACGGCTTCCTGAACTCTCCTGTCCGCCATGCTTACCGATCTCACTTCGCCGCTCAATCCGACTTCCCCGAACACTACCATCTTATCATCTGACGGTCTGTTTCTGAAACTTGAGACAACAGCGGCTGAGATTCCAAGATCTATCGCCGGTTCAGAGACTTTCATTCCGCCCGCTATATTAACGTATGCATCACAATCAGACAGTTGTATCCCCGCACGTTTCTCAAGGACTGCCATGAGCAGATTGACCCTGTTGAAATCAACGCCCATACCCTGCCTTCTCGGAAATCCGAAATTTGATCTTGATACAAGCGCCTGAACTTCGAGAAGTATCGGTCTTGTTCCTTCCATTGCACATACTACGATTGAACCACTTGCATTCTCCGGTCTGTCATCAAGCATAAATGATGACGCATTCTCAACCTCGCGCAGTCCATTCTCGCACATTTCAAAAACACCTATCTCATCAGTCGATCCGAACCTGTTCTTTACGCTCCTTAAAACTCTGTATGAAGCATGCCTGTCACCTTCGAAATATAACACTGTATCTACCATATGCTCTAGTACGCGCGGTCCTGCAACCATTCCTTCTTTCGTCACGTGACCTATGATAAATATCGTTATATTCAGTCCCTTTGCGATCTGAAGCAGTATATTTGTTGACTCACGCACTTGCGAAACACTGCCCGGCGCTGAATGAACGTCCTCACTCGACATCGTCTGTATTGAATCAATAACGACTACTGCAGGTGATGTACGCCTTATTGCTTCATCTATCTCATCAAGATCAGTCTCACACATAATAAGAAGATTATCGCTGAATTCTCCAATCCTGTCTGCACGCAGCTTTATCTGTTTTTCGGATTCCTCTCCTGATATATATAATACTTTTTTCCCATCGGCTGCAAGATTCCTGCATACCTGAAGAAGTATCGTAGACTTTCCGATGCCAGGATCACCACCTACAAGTATGAGCGATCCTGTTACGATCCCGCCGCCAAGAACTCTATCAAGTTCTTTCATATCGGTTGATGTACGATCTTCATCTTTTACAGAAACTTCATTAAGACGTGCCGGAGCTTTCGCTGTACCGCCCCTTCTTTTTGATGAAGATCCCATACTGCCCGAAGAGCCGCTTTTTGCAAGCGGCTCCTCAACAAATGTATTCCATTCTTTACATGCCGGACACTGACCCATCCATTTTGCAGACTCAAAGCCGCAGTTCTGACAGAAGAATGATGTAATCTTTGCTTTTGCCATCTGATACCCCGATCAGCGTTTTTCCGCTCTGACCGTAACCTCTCCGTTATCTGTAAGTTCTACACTTATCGTAAGCTTTCCGCCCATATCTGTATCTATCACACCAACAGATTTATCATTTACAAAAACCTCATACTTAGCTCCGTCTTCCATGCCAAGTGTGATCTGTGCATCATTATCGCCCTCAACTGAAAATGAAACGCCCTTATCCGATTCCTCAAAATCATTGACACTCGTTCCCGGTACCGACTCATACAAGAACATGCCGTTCTTCTCAAGTTTTGTCATTGTACCAAATGTCTTAACTTTGTAGACATCGCCACTGTGCTCGAAGTTATCAAGTTTTGCTTTTTCTGCAAGCTTGTGATTACCAAAACTAATAGTACCATTCTTCTCCGAACGTAACAGTTCATTTACGACCGCCATCTTCATTTCCTCCATTTTGTTTTATTAGTTTGACCGAAAAAACTGCTTTACCGTTTTTGACTCCAACAGATACTACATCTCCTTGAGATGCACGTCCTGAAAGTATCTCTTCCGCCAGCGGATCCTCGATAAATGACTGGACAGCTCTTCTGAGCGGTCTTGCCCCCATCTTGCCATCGGAGAATTTTGTCACTAGATACTTCTTCACTGCCAGGCCTATCTTTAATGAGATATCAAGCTGTTTTTTGCACCTCTTTATAAGGTCATCCGTAAGAAGTGATGTTATGCTCATCATATCGTCATCATTAAGTGCATGAAATACCATTATATCATCTATACGATTAATGAATTCCGGCTTGAATATCCTTTTGACTTCATCCATGACAGATGATTTCATCTTGTCATAGTCCTGCTTCTTGGACATTCCTGTATCAAATCCAAGATTCTTTGGTGAGATGATTCTCTCCGCTCCCGCATTTGATGTCATTATTATCACAGTATTCTTGAAGCTGACTTTACGTCCCTTTGAATCTGTGATATGTCCATCATCAAGAACCTGTAGCAGAACATTGAATACATCCGGATGCGCTTTCTCTATCTCATCGAAAAGTACAACCGAATATGGATGCTTTCTGACTAGATCTGTAAGCTGACCACCCTCTTCATATCCAACATATCCCGGCGGAGAACCGATCATCTTTGATACTGAATACTTCTCCATATATTCAGACATGTCTATCCTGATAAGTGAATCTTCAGATCCAAACATTGTCTCAGCCAACGCCTTTGATAATTCTGTCTTTCCTACTCCGGTAGGTCCCAGAAACAGGAATGAACCTATAGGTCTGTCCGGATCCTGTAGTCCAACTCTTCCTCTTCTTATAGATTTCGACAGTGCTGTCACTGCCTCATCCTGACCGATAACACGCTTGTGAAGTATCTTTTCAAGATTCATCAGCCTGTCGCTTTCCTTTTCGGTCAGTTTCTGAACAGGGACACCTGTCCATAACGATACCGTTAAGGCTACATCTTCAGCTGTCACGATCATGCTGTTCTGCTCCGATGACTCTCTTTTTGAAGAAAACATATTCCGATCGATTTTTCTGGATATCCTGTCCTGTTCTTCCTTAAGGGCACGTATCTGCCCATACTCTTTCTGACGTAAGCACTGCTCGATCTTTTTGTCGATCTCCATTATCTTATCTTCACTGCCCGTGCTCTCATCTGTATCAGTAACACTTCTAAGTCTGACCGCTGCTGATGCCTCATCGATGAGATCAATCGCTTTATCAGGAAGATTTCTATCATTTATATATCTTTCGGAAAGTGTCACTGCACTCTCTATAGCCTCATCAGTGATCCTTACATGATGATGATCCTCATATTTATATGCTATACCGTGAAGTATTGCAGATGTTTCCTCTGCCGTCGGTTCTTCGACCAGTATCGGCTGAAATCTTCTTGCAAGTGCTGCATCTTTTTCAACATACTTATGAAACTCACTTATCGTCGTGGCTCCAATGAGCTGAAGTTCTCCGCGTGCCAATGACGGTTTCAGGATATTAGAAGCATCAATCGCTCCTTCTGCACCGCCTGCTCCTATCAGAGTATGCATCTCATCAAGAAACAGGATAATGTCTCCATCATTTATAACTTCACTTATTATCTTCTTTATACGTTCCTCGAATTGACCGCGGTACTTGCTGCCTGCGATCATTCCTGAAAGGTCGAGTGTCATAACCCGTTTATTTCTAACCGTAAATGGAACCTTATTCTGGACTATCCGCATCGCAAGACCTTCAACGATCGCGGTTTTCCCGACTCCAGGCTCGCCGATAAGACAAGGATTGTTTTTTGTCCTTCTGCTAAGGATCTGCACCATACGCTGTATCTCATTGTCTCTTCCGATAACGGGATCCAGTTTTCCTTCGCGCGCAAGTGCAGTCAGATCTCTGCTGTACTTGGGGAGCATTTCCTGCTGTCTGCTGCTCTTTTTATTTCTACGCCCATGCTCTTTTATATATGCTGCCGGATCGATTCCAAGCGCAGTGAGCGTATCTTTATATATCTTGTCTGTGCTTATTCCCTGCATAGTCAGAATATGTACTGCAATTCCTTCCACATCTTCAAGGAGTGACAGAAGAAGATGACCTGTTCCTGTCTGGTCTGCACCCATACCTGATGCGATCACACCCGCATTCTTAAGTATGCGTTCCGCCCTTGGCGAGTATTCTCTCCTGTCCATAAGAGCAACACTGCCCTGCTGTACAAACAACTCTTTAATCAGATCATACAGTTTGTCTTCGTCAAGACCGTTATCCCTCAGAACTTTTGCCGCAACACCCGTTCCTTCACGAAGGAGTCCAAGCAAAAGATGTTCCGTTCCTACATAGCTGTAATTAAGATGTCTGACTGTTTTCTGTGCCTGCTTTATCGCTATTTTTACTTTTTCTGAAAATTCGGGCTGCATCTACGCTTGATTCCCTTCTCCCATTACTTGTCGTTCTTGTCATCTACATTGATAAATTCAAAATCAAGATCGTCAGTCTCATCAGATATAAAGTTTCTGGCTTTTCTTGCTCTGCTGTTCTCTGTGCCTGCCTGATCTTCTGCATCCTGATCATCATATGATGATCTACGCGTGCGGGCATCACTTTCTCTTGAAGCACGGGAAATATCAGAATTCTCGCGCGTTCTGACCGGACGTTCCTCATCATCTCTTGCTCTTGCAGGACGATCTGCATTGTCTCTTGTTCTTACAGGACGATCTGCATCATCTCTTGATCTTGCCGAACGATCTGCTTCATCCCGTGGTCTTACTCTCCTTGCCGGACGTTCCTCGTCTTCATCTCTGGATCTGCGAGGACGATCCTCGTCATCCCTTGTTCTACGTACCGGACGGTCTTCTGACACACGTGATCTACGTAATGGACGAACATCATCATCCTCGTCAGAATCTTTACGTTTTGACCTTTCTGAATCTGCCTGCATTCTACGCCTTGAACGATCTTCGCTCTCGCGCATCCTGCGTCTGTCATCGTCTTCCCTGTCGCCGCCATCGCGTCTTGTATCGTTGTCGCGTCCTGTTGCAGATCTTCTCGGTCTTTCAGGACGGTCATCGTCGTCATCATCGTCATCTGGATCATATTCATAATCTGCTTCACGAAGCTTTATTCCAAGTATTATGAGTCCTATAAGAAATGCGATAGCAACAACACCCAGACTGATTATGATCATACGGTACTGTTTTAGTGCAGTCTCATTTTCCTTTTCTTTTGCGGGCTGAGCTGAAACATATTCCATAAGCTCGTCAGCCTTCATTCTTGTGCCGTTCTTATTGTCATACAGAAACCATGTGGATGTACCGCTTCCTGACCCGTCATCAGCATACACGAGCTGATAATCATTGTTTGCAGCTGCTGTAGTCTCCTCAGTTGTCTCTGTAGCCTCAGTAGTCTCTGTTGTATCTGCCTTTGGGAGCACATCGCCGGCAGTTATAAGGTCAGATCTTATATATCCGTTCTTCTGTGAACCGTCATTTCCTGTAAATACTGTATAATACCATGACTTCCCTGAATCATCGCTTTTCGTTCCAAGCGCTACAAGTGTCGAGCCTTTTACAAGCGTATCAACAATATCTGCTTTGGTTGACGCATCACTCCGTATCTTTCCATTTGTGACATTCACGGAAATGTACTGTGCGTCCGCACCGGTCACACCATCCGGAAGCGTTATTGCTGAAAGATCTATCTGTGTTCCGTCTATTGTCGTTGCAGTATTAGTTGCAGTTGTCGTCTTCTGTGTATCATCAGTCTTGGCATCGGCTGTCTTCTGTGTATCGTCAGCTTTGGCATCATCTGCTTTTGCGTCTGTAGCTTTAGTATCTGTAGCTTTGGTATCGTCCGCTTTTGCATCACTGTTATCTGCTGAATCCGCAGCTGCTGCCGTCACAAGATCTGAACGTATATATCCTGTATTGCCATTGACATTTACTTTATACCATAATGTTCCGGCATCATCCTTTGCTTCATCAACTATAGTGACTTCTGTCCCTTTGACTGCACTTCCAAGAACATTTGATGATGAACCGGCACTTTCTCTGATCTTCGCCGATGCCGGTACTACTGTCGCTTTTGTTTCCGTATATGCTGCCGACGATATTGATGGAATGACTGATAAAGCCATTGCTGTCATAAGCGCTGCTGCCGTTATCCTGAATAAGCCTTTCTTTTTCATGTGTACCCTTTCCGAGACAAATGATACCTGCGTCTCTTCGTAACGTTTTTTATCTTCTCTCTTATTTATTCTTATTAAATCTCCACTCGCCATCTGCATCCGGATTATGACTTGACGTAAATCCATGAATATCTTTTGGCGCACGGCTGTCCCTCGAACTGTTCTCGATCTGTCTATGTATCTTCGCTTCACATTCGCTGCAGTACTCTCCCGATCTTATCGGTTTTCCGCACATCTCACAGTAGAAAAATGACTGTGTTCCTGCTGTGACTTCTATCCTTGAGTCTCTTAGCATCATCCTGATCGATTTCTGCGATACTCCTGTCGCATCTGAGACCTGCGCTGCTGATGCTCCGGCATGACCATCCAGGAAGTTGCGTACTTTACCGTAGTCATCATACATCATGTGACCGCATTTTTCGCATTTATACTCACCGCAGCCCTGAAATACCATGACTCCGCCGCATTTTTCGCATCTGATCGGCATACCGTACCGATCAATGTTCAGCGTAAGTATTTTGTTCCTGATCTCGCTGTCATCATCCATCTGATCGCCTTTATGCATTGTCTGCAGAACTCGCTATATCACTACGCATATACTTGTTATCAAATTTCACCCATTCCGTTGCTTCATATGCTTTCTTTCTGGCTTCGTGAATGTTATCTCCAAGTGCCGTTATCCCCAGTACTCGTCCACCACTCGTAACGACCTGTCCATCCTGTTCACGTGTTCCGGCATGGAAGCAGAAATAATCGTTCTTTCCATTAAATCTTTCAAGCCCGGTGATTGGGAATCCTTTTTCATAAGATACCGGATATCCCTTTGATGCAAGTACAACACACACAGCCGCCTGATCCGAGAACTTCAGATCCATCCCGTCAAGCTTTCCATCTATGCACGCATCGATTACATCTATTATATCATTTTCCATCCTTGGAAGCACCACTTGTGCTTCAGGATCTCCAAATCTGGCATTATATTCAATTACTTTAGGTCCGTCCTTTGTGATCATCAGTCCAAAGAATATCACGCCCTTGAACGGTCTTCCCTCTGCTGCCATAGCATCAACAGTAGCCTGATATATATATTTCTTACAGAAATCATCAACTTCTTTTGTATAAAATGGACTCGGCGAAAAGTTGCCCATCCCGCCTGTGTTAGGTCCTTCGTCATTATCGTATGCACGCTTATGATCCTGCGCTGATGACATGATCTTGATTGTCTTTCCGTCAACAAATGAAAGGATTGAGAGTTCGCGTCCTACAAGGCACTCTTCAACAACCATAGTATTCCCTGCTACGCCAAATTTCTTATCTTCCATTATTGTGCGGACACCCTCGTCTGCTTCTTCCCTATTGCCACAGATCAGCACTCCCTTGCCAAGTGCGAGCCCGCTAGCCTTAAGAACGATAGGATATGTATTTTTCTTATGAATATATTCAAGTGCCTTGTCAGCATATGTAAATGTCTCATATGAAGCTGTAGGTATGCTGTATTTCTTCATAAGATCTTTTGAAAAAGCTTTGCTTCCTTCAATGATCGCTGCATTCTTCCTGGGTCCGAACACACGAAGTCCTGCAGCCTCGAAAGAATCTACAATACCGCCTACAAGCGGATCATCCGGTCCTATTATAGTAAGATCTATCTTATTTTCCTTCGCAAAACGCACAAGAGCATCAAAATCCATTGCGCCTATCGGAACACATTCCGCTATCTCCGCGATTCCGGCATTACCGGGTGCGCAGTATATCTTATCTACACGTTTACTTTTTTTCACAGCTGCCGCTATCGCATGTTCACGTCCACCGCCGCCTACAATAAGAACTTTCATCTCAACCTCTCTTCTATAACAGCATGACCATTTTCAACATGTACCTTTCCGTTTGCGATCAGGTCGACCGCTTTCGGAAGTATAACCCACTCAGCCTGCTCCATAACACGCTTCTGAAGTATTTCCGGTGTATCACCATAATGTACTTCTACAGGCTTCTGAAGTATGATAGGTCCCGTGTCCGTTCCCGCATCAACAAAATGCACTGTTGCACCTGTATACTTCACTCCCCTTGCAAGTACGGCTTCATGAACCTTAAGTCCATAAAATCCTTTTCCGCAAAATGAAGGAATAAGCGATGGATGGATATTGATGATCCGATATTCATACTTTTCAATAAGTTCCGGAGGAATTACCACGAGAAATCCCGCAAGCACGATGAGATCCGGCTTTACTTCATCGATCTTTTCAAGAAATGCTCTATTGAACTCAGCTCTTTCGCCATAATCCTTCGGAGATACACATATGCCGTCGATACCTGCCTTCCCCGCACGTTCCAACGCATATGCATCCTTGTTATTACTGATAACCCTGACTATCCTGGCATTAGTGATCGTTCCATTATGGGTCCCGTCGATCAGTGCCTGCAGATTCGTTCCGCCGCCTGATACACACACGAGTACTCTCAGCATAATTCGACTCCTTTTGTACCTGATAATGCTTTGCCTACAATGTAAGCCTTTTCTCCTGACTTCTCTATTGCAGATACAGTCTTTTCAGCATCTGCATGATCAACTGCAAGCACCATTCCAAGACCCATGTTATATGTGTTATACATCAGCTTCTCGTCAAGCTCTCCCTTTTTCTGCATAAGCTGGAAAATAGGAGGAACCGGGTAACTGTCCTTCTTTATAGAGACACAGATTCCATCCGGAAGCATTCTCGGAATATTCTCATAGAATCCGCCGCCTGTCACATGACTGCATCCCTTTATCGTTACCCCTGCATCTTTAACTGACTTCAGTGCCTTTACATATATCTTTGTTGGCTTTATCAGAACATTGCCTAGCTTATCTCCAAGTTCGTCATAATATGTATCAAGACTTTCCTTTGTCATATCAAATATCTTGCGGACAAGTGAAAACCCGTTACTATGAACACCCGAAGATGCGATACCTATAAGAGTATCCCCATCCTTTATCGTCTGTCCTGTTATCATATCCTTTTCATCAACGACACCTACTGCAAATCCCGCAAGATCATATTCATCTTCCGGATAAAATCCCGGCATCTCCGCTGTCTCTCCACCGATAAGTGCTGCCCCTGATTGCAGACATCCCTCAGATACTCCCTTGACTATCGCTGCTATCTTTTCAGGATAGTTCTTTCCACATGCGATATAATCAAGGAAATAGAGCGGTTCGCCACCGGCACATGCGACATCATTTACGCACATCGCAACACAGTCGATTCCGACCGTATCATGTCTGTCCATAAGAAAAGCAAGCTTCAGCTTCGTTCCGACTCCATCAGTACCTGAAAGGAGTGTAGGTTTATCCATTCCTTTTATTTTCTCGAGTGAGAATGCTCCTGAAAAACCTCCAAGACCGCCGAGCACTTCCGGACGCATCGTCTCCTTGACATATTTCTTCATCAGTTCGACCGATTTGTATCCAGCCTCAATATCAACGCCTGCCTTCTTGTAATCCATCATTTTGGGTATGTCCTTTCCCGCTGCTGCGGTATGCAAGTTGTAGTATCCTCAACTATCGTGATTTTCATCATTTTGACGGTTTTGTCATTTATTGTAATTCTGGTATCCTGTCTCCTGAAGTCTGCTGTCTTTATCCTGCACGCTCTGTTTAAGTCCTGCACTATATTCCTTAAGCTTATTAAGCAGATCTGCATCTGATATCGCAAGCATCTTTGCTGCGAGCAGACCTGCATTCGCGCCTCCGTTTATCGCGACAGTAGCAACAGGTATCCCTGACGGCATCTGAACTATAGAATAGAGAGAATCACGTCCGCCCAGTGATGTCGTATGCATCGGTATTCCGATCACCGGAAGCGGGAATATCGCTGCGCACATTCCCGGAAGATGAGCTGCCATTCCTGCGCCTGCGATTATTACTTTGTACCCTTCAGATTCCGCATTTTTTGCATACTGGAAGAATACATCCGGTTCTCTGTGTGCGGAAATTATGTTCATGTCATAAGTGATTCCAAGCTTGTCTAGTACTTCCGCTGCTTTTGCCATGATCGGCATATCAGAGTCACTTCCCATAACTATTCCAACCTGTGCCATGTTCTGCCTCCACATTCTCTTTTTGCTTCCGTCGTCCTTATATCTCTAGATCCATAATAGTACGAATAGACTTTTAACATCTCATCATAATATATTATCCCGTTACAGTTTACATTATAACTGTTTCCCTGTTCAAGGATTCGTTTCTTAATATTATATTATGATGCATCAAATGCCTTGTTCAGCTCTTCAGTACCCGGAAGTACGAATCGTCCGTCCTTGATTATCGTTATCCTGCTTCCATCGGCACGCACTGCCTCTATCGATCCAAGTTCATCATATGGGATCGTGATATCAGTGTGGCATCCGAAATATGCCTTGTCAGGTTCACTCTTTCTAAGATCAGATATTGAATTTGATCTTGCGATAAGTTCCTTTCCATCAGGATTCCAGGTCTTATTATCTTCATCGCGTGAATAACATGTATCGCCAAACGCAAAATGCGGTCCTGTTTTTTCCGCGATAAGGATATCCAGTTTTGATTCTATGTCGAATTTTCTCGCTGCAACATACGCAATAGTATTTGTTCCAATGGCAAATTCTCCCATCGGCAGTATGCCGTGATGGAACATTATATTGTCATCAATGAGTTTTCTGTCCACAGCGTGATCTGAGAAATTAGAGCAGTCATAGTCAACTGCCATCCCTTCCTTTACATTTATCAGAAGATCCCTGTATTCCAGACCATTGATGAAGACTTTTTTAACATTAAGTACACCGTTCGTTCCCTCAAGGACTGGTGATGTAAACACCTCGCCGACAGGTATATTGACATCTGCGACACAGTTTTCGAAATTAGACTGATGTGCCGGATCCTTAAGTTCATGAAGCATGATCTTAAGATCTGTCTTATTGCCGTCTTTGCCCTTCACTTCCGCGTATATGCCCTGATCAAGCGCATCTATTATGCTCTGCTGTATCACCGCATATTTTGCACTTTCAAGTGAATTGATCTTCACGATCTCATCGAATATCTCTTTATACTGTACTCCGATCTCTGGTGAGGGAAATGAAATAATCGTGAAACATCTGTGGCTGCTTACGACATAATCATATACTGCTGCCGTCGCTTTTGATGTATATGAAGCTGAAAGCTTCTTCTGTTCGTCATTATATGCCGGAATCTCACCTGAGGATACCGGTTCAAAATCTTTTTCTCCGAAAATAAGAAGTACTGCCGGTCCGCCGTATACGGCCGCCTGCTCTCTGTGCTCCTCAAATGAAGCCCTTATGCCTTCGAGCTTTCTCGTTACCAGTCTTCCGTCAAGGAACAGTGCCAGATCTTCTCTGTGATCAAAATCATACTGCTTGTTCGGATTGGCTCCATATATACAAGATCTTTCAAGTTCATATCCGGCAAAGATAGAATTTGCGTTTGTGGACATTGCGACCTTAAATCCCATCTTTTCAAAATTCTTGACCGCTCTGACATAAAAGCGCTCAAATCCAAACTGCCCGCGGATATTGACACTCTTCACCTTCGTGATGTCTTTATTCATCATCTTGAATCCGTTCTTAAAGCCTTCGGTAAATGTGTCTGCCATAAGATCGACTTTATCGGTCGGAAGCTCTGCGATATGTGCTGCTGTATGTTCAATTCCTTTTGATATATATTCGCCTGTGTAGAAAAGGTAACGAATATCCGATAGATCTGATTCCATTATCAGTTTATATACGAACTCATCATCTGTATTGACCTGCGACACCGTAGAATGAAGTGCTCCGTATTCTGCGTAATCGCTTACATACCAGTACATCGCACTCTTCACATATTTCGCTTTTATCTCAATATCATCCTGTGCTGCATCACGGAATATCCCATATATCTCAAGCAAAAGTTCAAGTCTGATAACGATCCCGATCTTGTCGCCCTGATACGCGCTGCTGATCATCGCCCTCGTTTCGGCAGCAAGAAATGAAAGGAGCTGTCCAAGTTCCTTTCCAAAAAGATTCGAGGTATACACCGGATTCGTATAGCTTGTATCATAATGATCCGGCGTTATATCAGAATAAAGTTCATTATTCATAAGTCTAAGTTCGTTAAGGCTCATCTGCCTGATGGATCCATTCGCGACAGCCCCCGCATGTTCTCTTATCATAAGACAGAACTGCGCCTGTTTCATGAAATAATCCTTATATTTCTCGCTTGTATCCTGCTGATCTGACATTCCTTCGATGCCTTCCCACGCAAGGGCGAGTCTCTCATCTATCTGTTCCTGTGTATCAGGGATATAGACGCACTCTTCATTCTTTTCTTCTGTTTCCATCAGTTATCTTCCAAACCTTCCCTTCCTTAAATATCTATGATGCTGCGAACTTCTTCACTTCCTGAAATGCGGTTCCCACATTTGGAAGTCTCTGCAGTTCTATTACAGGTATGCTCCTGCATACAGTATGATACTCGCCATCACAAGCGCTATCGTATTCAGAACTATCCCGAGGTACGCAAAAAAATGAAATCTATCAGGCTCTGTCTTTGCAAAGAGTCCAAGTACAAGTCCGACCCCTGCAAGCACCGTAGTCATAAAAAGTGCAAGTCCAAAATTGGCACCTACTTTTCCTGACAAATGAAAGCTCCTGACAACTCCATAAATAAAAGAGGTGATGCATATCGCGCCAAAAGCCGACGACATCATGCCTTTGCCTGATTGTAATTTTCCTGTGAAAATGACATTTCTACCGAAGTATTTCATGACCTGATCCTTAAACACAGCATCCCCTCCTTGTTTATTTTGCAAAGAGGGGATATCTTTAGAATAATATCTTTGATTTTACCTTTAGAAGCTTTGCCCCAGTCACCATAAGAAGAACTCCGCAAGTTATCCCTACCACCGTTACTATCACTCCTACAGCGATATTCATGCTTCCTGATCTTCCCATTGTCTTATATGTCTTCTCTTCCATACGAACCTCCAGATTTCAGAACATTTCCTGCTTCTCACCAGCTGACTTTCCTGTCGATCATATCTTCAGCCGATGTGTCTTCTGCTTATGTCAGATTCCAACCGCTGCGCCGTACTGTCTGTAATAGTCATCAAGGCGGCTCTTCATCTCATCATCTATATATACTTTTCCATGATAAGGCTTATCATACAGATAATCAACAACTTCAGACATATTTACGATCGCTTTTGTCTGGAATCCGTACTTGTCTTTTATCTCATCAAGTGCACCTTTATCACCCTGTCCGCGTTCTTCGCGATTAAGCGAAACGATAAGTCCGCGTATATCTATCTTCGCCTGAGCACGTATTATCGGTACAGTCTCCTCCATTGATTTCCCGGAAGTCGTAACGTCTTCTATGATGACTACTTTATCGCCATCCTTAAGTCCGGTTCCCAGAAGTATCCCCGCATCTCCATGATCCTTGGCTTCCTTACGGTTCGCGCAATAACGTATATCTTTACCAAAAAGTCTGCTGTATGATACCGCCGTCGTTACCGCAAGCGGTATGCCTTTGTAAGCAGGTCCGAACAATACGTCAAAATCATCGCCGTATGCATCATGTATTGCGCGCGCGTAATAATCTCCCAGCCTCATGAGCTGAGTTCCTGTTACATATGCTCCCGCATTCATAAAGAAAGGCGACTTTCTTCCGCTCTTGAGCGTGAAATCGCCAAACTTCAGTACTTCGCTGTCTACCATAAATTCAATAAACTCTTTTTTATAATCTTCCATTTCACACCTTTCATGATCATCATAACTCTGTGATTACTTTCCGAGTGCTCCGTTTATATCATCTTTCTTCCGAGTGCTTCGTTAATATCGTCCTTCATAGCTATGACTGCTGCACGCGACGCATCAGCAAAATTTTCTTCACCATACGACGCATAGTCCTTATTCTGATAAGCCGCGATTATTCCACGCGATGAATTAACGATCGCTCCAAGTCCGTCTTTATTAAAGAAATGAACAAGATCCGCGCCTTTTCCGCCCTGTGCTCCATACCCCGGAACAAGGATATATGTATGTGGCATAAGGCTTCGCATCTTCATACCTGCCTCAGGATACGTTGCGCCAACGACTGCTCCGACTTCGCTGTAATCGCCTTTCATAAGTGACGACCCCCACTCAGCGACCTTTATTCCGACTTCCACGTATAACGTTTTCCCGCTATCAAGTTTGCGATCCTGAAATTCGCCGCTGCTCGGATTTGATGTCTTTACAAGAACAAATATCCCTCTGTCTGAACGTTCACAGACTTCCATAAACGGCTTTACACCGTCAGTCCCAAGATACGGATTGACAGTAGCCATGTCTTCGTCGAACCCTCTGTATCTCTTTGTGCCGATCGTGATCTCTCCAAGATGACCGACCGCATATGCTTCAGATGTAGATCCTATATCAGCTCTCTTTATGTCCCCGATAACAATGAGCCCGTGAGCATGAGCGTATTTTATCGTCTCTGCATAACACTTCTCACCCGCTGTACCAAGCTGCTCGTACATCGCGCTCTGTGGTTTGACTGCCGGCACGAGGTCGCACACTGCATCTATTATCTTTTTGTTAAATAAAAGAAAAGCTTCAGCTGCTCCTTCCTGAGTCTCTCCGAATCTGTCGAAAGACTCTTTTAGGATATGTTCGGGAATGTACTTCAGCATCGGATCAAGTCCGACTACTATAGGCGCATTTTTATTCTCGATTGCAGCTATAAGCTTTTCTATCATTTTGATTAACTCCAGGTTATTTTTTTTGATTCTTCAGACTAAAGCTTTCTCAGTCTTAGTCACTTTTGCTTCATCACAATACTTCTTTATATTTGAAGCATTTACTACCTTGTGGAAATCATCTCCGTTCACGATCACAAGCGTCGGTGCCTGCATAACTCCATATCTGCCTGCAAGTTCTATATTTTCCTCAGCGTCGACAGGGATATAATCCTGTCCTTTCATATATTCCTTGGCAAGTTTACAATTCGGGCATGTCTTCGTCGTAAACAGGTACTTGATCTTCTTCGGAGTCTCGACTTTGATATTCACTTCCTTTTTATCAAAATCTGACATTGTTACGACTGCATGTACAGGACGTTTAAGTGATGATCTGCCTATATCATATACTGTACGGTTCTTATACTCCTGAAGCTTGCCGTCATTCCAGTTCTGAACCGGACGATAATAGCCCGTGATACGGCTATAGACTTCAGTCGGCTTGCCACAGTGCGGACATACCTTCTGTTCTCCGGCAAGATAGCCATGCTCTGAACAGATGCTATATGTCGGCGACAGAGTATAATAAGGCAGCTTATAATTCTCTGATATAGTGCGTACAAGATTTGCCGCTGCTTTCCAGTCAGGAAGCTTTTCTCCAAGGAATGCATGGAACACTGTACCCGATGTATATAACGTCTGTATCCCATCCTGAATGTCAAGTGCATCAAATATATCTGATGTGTAATCAACAGGAAGATGTGACGAATTAGTATAGTAAGGAGTATCTCCCGGCTTGCCTGCAGTCTTTATTGACGGCCACTTAGCCCTGTCATGCTTGGCGAGTCTGTATGATGTACTCTCTGCCGGAGTAGCCTCAAGGTTATAGAGATCGCCATACTTCTCCTGATAATCAGACAGACGTTCACGCATATGATTCAGAACTTTCTTTGTAAATTCCTGTGTACGCTTGTCAGTCATATCTGCACGAAGCCAGTTAGCGTTGAGACCTGCTTCATTCATTCCGATAAGACCTATCGTCGAGAAGTGGTTCTTGAATGTTCCAAGATATCTTCTCGTATAAGGATAAAGTCCTTCATTAAGGAGCTTTGTGATGACTTCTCTCTTGATCTTAAGTGACCTTGCAGAGATATCCATCATCTTATCAAGCTGTGCAAAGAAATCCTCTTCGTCTTTCGCAAGATATGCGATACGAGGTATATTGATCGTAACAACGCCTACAGATCCCGTGCTCTCTCCTGAGCCAAAATATCCGCCTGACTTCTTGCGCAGTTCACGAAGATCAAGTCTGAGCCTGCAGCACATCGATCTCACATCGCTGGGGTTCATATCTGAATTCACGTAATTCGAAAAATAAGGCGTACCGTATTTTGATGTCATCTCAAACAGGAGCTTATTGTTCTCAGTGTCGCTCCAGTCAAAATCTTTCGTTATTGAATATGTAGGGATAGGATACTGGAATCCTCTGCCCTCAGCATCACCTTCGACCATCGTCTCGATAAATGCCTTATTGACCATATCCATCTCTTTCTTGCAGTCCTTATAACAGAAATCCTGTTCTTCTCCGCCAACGATCGCCGGAAGTTCAGCAAGATCGTCAGGCACCGTCCAATCAAGCGTTATATTAGTGAACGGAGACTGTGTGCCCCATCTTGAAGGAGTGTTTACACCATAGATAAATGATTCAATGCATTTTTTCACTTCAGAGTATGAAAGCTTGTCCGTCTTCACAAACGGTGCAAGATATGTATCAAACGATGAGAATGCCTGAGCGCCCGCCCACTCATTCTGCATTATGCCAAGGAAATTGACCATCTGGTTGCAGAGTACTGACAGATGCTTTGCCGGAGCAGATGTGATCTTGCCCGGGATTCCGCCAAGTCCTTCCTTGATAAGCTGCTTAAGTGACCAGCCCGCACAGTATCCTGTGAGCATAGACAGATCATGTATGTGAATATCCGCATTTCTATGCGCATTCGCTATCTCTTCATCGTATATCTCAGAAAGCCAGTAATTAGCTGTCACTGCGCCCGAGTTGCTAAGAATCAGTCCGCCGACCGAATAAGTCACTGTAGAATTCTCTTTGACTCTCCAGTCCTCGACTTTGACATAACTGTCGACAACCTTCTTGTAGTCAAGGATCGTAGAATTCATGTTGCGCATCTTCTCATGCTGTTTGCGATAAAGGATATAAGCCTTCGCCGCCTCATGATATCCTGCCTGTTCCAGTACATTTTCAACGCTGTCCTGGATATCTTCTACGTGGATCTTGCCATCGTCTACTTTCTCCTGAAAATCCGATGTTACGCGAAGTGCCAGCATGTCGACGATATCATTATTGAACTCGACATTAGTGGCATTAAAAGCCGCTATTATGGCATCGTCAATCTTTGTAAGCTGAAATTCGGCGTCTCTTCCATCCCTCTTTACTACCTGAAACATACGCTTCCCCTCCATACATTTTAATAATTATGTAACCTTCCCACTCTTCGCGGGTACAAAAAAATTGTATCATCGCAGTGTATGTATGTCAATACAAAAACTACAATATATATCATCCCGATGTTATGTAAATACAATATATAGTGTGTATGGATTTTTACGCTTACGTGACGCACTGATCCAGTGCCAGAGCCTGTCTTGAAAGAAACGAATGTTTTTTTATTTGTTCAGACTACATCAGTCAACTAAAATAGAATGAATTATTGTCATCTTGACACAAGGAAACTGTACTCTCTCTGCGCATTCGTATCGTCAGGATATACAGCAAGATATTTCTTCATGAGTTTGCATGCGCCGCTGTAATCCATCGTATATTCACAGGCACATATCTCATTATACTTAAGGGTCTGCATTATCGATGCACTGTCTTTTGCTCCCATTCCTGATCTGAACGACGCAAGTGCATCACTATACTGCTCATCCTTCATTTCACATATCCCTAGTTCGTTATATATCGCGGCACTGTTCTTGTCTTTCGAAAGATATCCGTTAAGTATGCTCATCGCATAATCATAATCACCTGATGCCTCATAAGTCTTTCCAAGATACATAGCCGTCTCTGCATTAGGAGTTCTTTTATTTGCCGTCTCAAGATGTTCCTTGGCCTTATCGTACTGTCCCATATCATAATAAAAACAGCCCAGATCAAAATCAGTCATCGTAGCCGAGTGCTTATCGAGCACTTTTTGGAGTATCTCCTTGCCGGCATCCGCATATCCGTGCGTAGCGAGTGCATCATAGATATCCCTTGCGCGTGAATAATCCGTTGTTTTCAGGTCGACTGCACGGTCAAAATCAGCCCTGGCTCCATTATAATTATCCTGTGAAAGCTCAACACATCCGCGCAGATAAAATGCATCTGCTTCATCCGGTTTCACTGATATGATCGCATTATAGACCCCTATCGACTTATCCGGATCTCCTGCTTTGTCATATGCCGCTGCGAGATAATAATCCATATCATAATCGATTGCCTGTGGAAGGAGACGATTCATCGAAAGTGCCTTTGTAAAAGCTTCTACGGCTCCTTTGTAATCAGTCAGTCCCATATCCGCTATGCCGATCCCGCGCAGGATAAGGCGCTCATTTTCGCCCGCCTTCTCCGCTGCCTTAAAATCATTCAGCGCTTCTTTATACTCAAGCGACTCTATCGCCGCCATGCCTTTATCTATATTTGTCGTTCCACTGCCGCATCCGCCAAGCATAAACACCATTATGACAAATAGAAGCGACAGAGCACAGATTTTAGTCTTTCTCATATGTCCACTGTTCCCCCAGTAAGAACCACACATCACTACAATGTATCTTACCGCAGCCCGGATTCGTGATCTGACATTCCAATGATCTAATGCCTTCCGGTCAGTACACGGCTTCTCACAGTATAACAGGAACAGTGAAAGATTTCATCATGAATCATAAAGTTCTTCGATCTCAAGGGCAAGTTTTACCGAAAGCCTGTCGCTGAGTGACGTCATATCCATGCCAATTATATTTCGTATCTTTCCAAGCTGATAATTGATCGTATTGCGATGCAGAAAAAGCTCATCTGCAGCTTCCTGTACACTTCCGTCATGTTCTATATATGTTCTGATAAGCTTCATATATCCTGTATCATTCTCACGATCATATCTCTTTAATTTTCCAAGAATATTGTTATCATATTCTTCAAGTGTTTCAGTTGAATCTACTGAAAGCAGTATCTTCTTGATACCAAGTTCATCATAGAACAGGCAGTCGTCATCATGCAGATATCTGCTCTCCAGGAGACTTGTGACCTTGCGGAAATCACGACTGATTTCACTAAGTCTGCTGTGATTCGAACCTGCTGCCGTCTTCATCCCCGGGCGTTTAAGATTCTCTATAAGCGCCCGCAGATCCTTATCCTGTACATCACAAAATACGACAAATATATCATTTCCTTTGAGGAATGCCCCATATCTGCACCCCAGAAAATGACCTTTCTTCTCGATCTGATATCTCACATTCTGCATATCGGAATGTCCGGTGCTCTCCGACCGCATACCTACAATGCAATAATTCCCATGCAGGTTAAAACCATTTCTCTCAAGTGTACTTTCATATTCCCTGATATCATTCGGATAAAATATGATATTGCGGAATATCACCCCTATGCTCTCTTCTTCACGATCATTCTCTATTATCCTGTTGCAGAATTCACGCGTTATATCGACTATCCTTGTCTTCCATGGTATCTGCAAAAGCGGAAAGCTGTTCTGATTGCAGTACGATATCACATCGGCTTCCACCGATGTGATATACGGACCGAGATTGACGACAAGACCACTGACATTCTCTTCCGCCAGGCTCTTTACGAATGACATCATCCAGCCACTGTCTTCCTTCCCGTTATGTGCTATGCCCGTCGTGAACACAAGCTCATTTCCGTGAAGAAATAATGCGGCTTCACTGTCTTCTATCGTATGCACCCAGCTTACGATATTTCCCATACCGTCTGCTCCCGCAAGAATGCTCATGCCGTAAGTATAATTTACATTTTCGCACAGACTTCCTAGTGTTACCGCCATAGTACCGCCTCCTGTCTGTTCGCCTGCTGTCTACATTCTCCCTGACTTCTTCAAAAAAGATATGTAAGCTAAGACTACCTCTGCGCATCCCTCAACTCCAAGATGCGCTGTATTAAGCGACATATCATAATTGAGCGGATCATTCCATGTCTTTCCCCATGTGTAATATCTGTAATACTCGCCTCTGTATCGGTCTGTCTTTCTTATAAGCTGCTTTGCACGTTCATCGGAAACAAACAGTTTCTCATGTATCGTCTTTATGCAGTATTCCTCCGGTGCCGAGACGAATGCTGTTATAACATTCTTATTTTCTTTCAGAACATTATCCGCACATTTACCGAGGATTATGCAGCTCTGTGTCTGTGCTAGCTCCTGTATTATCTTCGCCTGTATGTTGAAAAGATTGATATCAGAGATGAAACCCTTTTCATGCGGCTCAGCTACAGTCTGCCTGGGCATCGAACGGAGCCGCCCGGATATAAGCCTTCCACGAAGTTTCTCATTTGTCTCCGCAAACAGATTCTCATCTATTCCGCTCTGCTCAGAAGCCATGGTAAGGAGTTGTCTGTCATATACGGGTATCTTAAGTATCTCTCCGAGTCTGTCTGCAACGTCACAACCTTTACTTCCAAAACCTCGTGCGATAGTTATCACATAATTATCCATGTGCGCCTCTCATTCTTCTATCCTGAGCCTGCTTGATCCTACTTGATCTTGCTTGATCCTGCTTGATTCTGCTTAATACTTCTTAATCACAATCCTGCTTGATCATACTTAAGACTCTGCAAGACTGCTGCCGTTCTTACTGTCACATTCGAGCACCGCTCCGAGCAGTACAGATGCACCTTTTGTACACTGCTCTGTAGATGTGAATTCCGGCTCGCAATGTGAATGTCCATCCTTTGACGGAACAAATACCATAGTTGTAGGCAGCATATATGATGCGAACTGTGCATCGTGTCCTGCGCCCGAATTGATCCTCTGATTTGAATATCCAAGTTTATTTACCGAATCCTGAACATAGCTTACGAGTGTCTTATCGTAATATACCGTGTCTCTTGTCCATGCGACTTCATATCCTGTCTTACAGCCGACTTCTTCCTTTGGCATATTCTCGATGATCTTAACTACCTGTTCGATGACCTTAGGATCCTCGTGACGCGCGTCGAGCGAAAATTCACAGTAATCCGGGATTACTGTATGTACATCCGGATGAAGCACTATCTCACCGGTCGTATAGACGAGCTCACTATCCAGCTTATCAAGTTCCGTATGAAGATAATCAAGAAGCTTTGCCGCTGCGTAGAGTGCATCATGTCTGTACTTCATCGGTGTTGTTCCGGCGTGATCAGCCTGTCCATACGTCTTGATCCTGTAATTGACCATGCCAAGCACGCATGTGACTACGCCGATATCATTGCCTGCTGCCTCAAGAATAGGTCCCTGTTCAATATGAAGTTCGAACATCGCCATATAATCCTTAGGATTTATACGGTTCTTTTTATCACCCTTATATCCTGAAGCGTCGAGTGCCATTCCAAAAGTCTTTGACGGATCGAGTATCGACTTTGATGCGAGCATATTCTCTTCCTTGAAATTCTTCCTTATCTCTGCCGGCAGATAATCGTATGTAACGATGCCTGAGCACATCATTGCCGGCGGATAGAGTGAGCCTTCCTCGTTAGTCCATATCATTGCGACCAGATTATGCTTATGCGGGATCTTCTTGTCGGCTACTGTCTCAAGGACTTCCATTGCACTCATTACACCGAGTATTCCGTCGAAATTGCCGCCATTCCTTACTGAATCAACATGTGATGCCATTACGATAGCCGGAAGTGACGGGTCTGTCCCTTCAAGAGTCGCATATACATCTGCCACGTCATCTGTCTTTATCGTGCACCCGATAGCCTTCATCCTCTTTATGAATTCTTCCCTGGCCTGTTTTGCTTCCGGTGAAAGGCTGTACCTTGTTATGCCGCCGTGTCCTGCATCACCGTAATGGCTCATAGTCGTTATCTTATCCTGCATTCTCTCTTTTGAACATTCATATATCTCATCCATATGCTTCTCCATTCCGAAGTGCATCTGCGCTTCATTCGCTGTTCGACAATATTACTTTGTTCTTTTCTACGCTTCATTTTCCGCAATCTTAGCACCATCTCTTGTCTATTTTCTTACTCTCGTGCCAGAGGACATCGCTCCTGTCGGACATACCGCGATACACAGATGGCACCCCACACATTTGTGCGGATCGAGTACTAAAGTACCCTTTAAGCTGCCAATCGACAGTGCCTGATGACCGGCATCATAACATGATGTTACGCATCGTCCGCATTCGACACATTCGCTATGATCTATCTTCGGATAGAGCACGCTCTCTCTGTCAAGTTCTTCCGGCGAAAGTATCTGTGACAATGCTTTTCCACATAGACTGCCTGTATTCATCTTCTTTTCTGTCAAATAAGAGGCTAGTCCGTACATAAGATCCGTTATTATCCCGTAACCATACTGCATCACCGCAGTCGTCACCTGAACCGTACCGCAGCCGAGACTTATGAACTCTGCCGCATCGTGCCAGTTTTCTATTCCGCCCATGCCGCTAACCGGTATATCCTTAAGATATGCATTGTGCTTCATATCACTTATGAACCGCAGCGCCATAGGTCTTACTGCATTTCCTGAATACCCGCCGACAGCTGATCTGCCGCGTACTGACGGTCCTGATGAGTAATCATCCAGATCTACATTTATAATGCTCTTGACTGTATTTATCGCTGAGATGCCGTCCGCACCCGCATTTACAGCTGCTATCGCCGGGAGTTCCATATTAGTTACATTTGGTGTCATCTTCGCAAGTATCGGTCTTGATGTTCCTTTTCTGGCAGCTGCCGTATATTTCGCTGTAAGCTCAGGATCAGTTCCGACATCTGCACCGAGACCGCTTCCACTCATATGCGGACACGAGAAATTGAGTTCAATTATATCCGCTCCTGCTTCTTCAGCTTTCCTTGCAAGATATTTCCATTCTTCCTCATCGCGCCCCATTATTGACACGATGATCACCTTGGTCGGAAAATCAGTTTTAAGTCTGCGCAGTATATCAAGGTCTTCTTCAATCGGATGATCTGATATCTGTTCGATATTCTTAAGTCCTGTAAATCCACTCGTTCCATCTCTGCTTACATCAAATCTAGGTGATGCTTCGGCGCAGGGGCTCAGCATTCCGATCGTCTTATACGCTATTCCTGCCCATCCAAGCCTAAAAGCTTTAGCGATCATGTCATACCCGCTCGCGACCACCGATGATGACAGGAAAAACGGATTTTCGCATTTAACTCCCAGGAATTCTGTTTCAAGTCTGGACATATCCGGAAGTTCAGTCTGCTTCCCATCTTTCCTTCTCATCTCTGAAAGCTCTGCCTGCTTCCCGTCTTTCCTTCTATTTTCCGCAAGTTCGCTTACAGCCATGAGCGTTTGGGGAATATCAACACTCTTGTATATACGTGACCGCAGACATCCGCTCATGCACGCTCTACCTGTACAATTTATACAAGGCAGTACATCCGGCACCAGATCTTCAGCTCTGCGTTCATCACGAAGTTTAAGCGCCTGCATGATACTTCCTATCTTTATTCCGTAAGGGCACGAACTTTCGCATGGATGTCCGCTGCACATCATACACTCTCTGCTTTCCGAACCGATCACATATTCTGGATATTCCATTCCTGCCTCCTTTCATGTCCATATCTCTATGCATCCTGATACATCTTTCTCGCACCTGTGATTCTGCATAAGATCAACAATTTGCAATACAGCCTTGCCTTATCTATCGTGCAGATGGTACACGGTGTATGAACTTACCGCTGCCGGGTTTGCCCTTGAATTCACCGTCTTCATATACGAGACTGCCACGCAGATAAGTCTTTACCGGATATCCATGCAGCTTCTTGCCTTCCCATATAGTGTGGTCGCAATCTGAATGCATATTTGACACGCTTATCGTAAAGTCCTTTGTCTTGTCATACAGAACGATATCCGCATCTTTTCCGATCTCGAGTGAACCCTTATCACTGCAACCGAATATCCTTGCTACGTTAGTCGAGCAGAGTTCAACTGCTCTCTCGTACGTTATCTTTCCTGCACCCGCTGCATCAAGCATATAGGGATACAGATTTTCGACTCCGGCGCAGCCATTCGGCACCTTCGTAAAATCGTCTTTGCCCCAGTCCTTTTCATAACTTTGGAATGGACAATGGTCAGTTGCGACCGTATCGATGAATCCCATCTGAATCGCCTGCCATAATGCCTGTCTGCTCTCCTCGCCCTTCATCGGTGGAGAACAGATGAAATTGCGTCCATCCGATCTCTTATATACATTGCTAGTAAATTCCAGATACTGCGGACATGTCTCAACGTATATCTTATGTCCCTCAGTCTTTGCTTTTATAACCGCTTCAAGTCCTTCTTTATCAGCCATGTGTACAAGATAGAGTGGTGCATCCAGATGAGATGCCCAGTGCACGGCCCTCTTATCTGCTTCAGCTTCGACATATTCCGGTCTGCTCAGATAATGGTGATACGCATCCATAGTTCCCGCTTTCCTAAAGTTCTCTATGTTGAGATCGATAAGATCAGGATTCTCCGCGTGAACATTGATCATTGCTCCAAGTTCTTTTGCACGCAGCATCAGTCTTACAAGCGTTCCATCATCGACCATCATATTTTCTTTCTTGTACACAAGAAAACACTTAAAACTTGTAACGCCTTCTTTTACAGCGGTCTCCATCTCATCTATGATGCTTCCGCCATTGAGATTCGTGATGCAGCAGTGCATCGCATAATCTGCACATGCATCCTTTTCAAGTATCGCCTTCTTCGAATTCACGAGATCCATTATCGTGCCGCCTTCATGCTGCACAGGATAATCGAATATCAAAGTCACGCCGCCGCATACCGCTGCTCTCGTTCCTGACAGATAGCTGTCGGCTGAAGTAGTCCCGCCAAACGGCATCTGCATGTGTGTATGCGCATCGAGCGCGCCCGGCAGCACCAGGAGTCCGGATGCATCGACTTCTTTATCCGCATGCATCTTAAGTTCCCTGCCTATATCAACTATCTTTCCATTTTCAACGGCTATATCCGCATCAAAGCTTCCTGATGCTGTCACTATCGTACCGTTCCTTATGATAAGATCCATATCTGCCTCCACTTCCGCTGTTCTTTTGCAGTGCTATCGTTTGAACAGCGATAGTGTTAGCGCTGTTCAAACCGATCACACTGAAACCTGTTGCACTCGTTCTTTTATCTGCCTTACTTTACTGAGTCTTCTTTACCAAGTCTTACTCTGCCTTGAACGTATCAAGCTTATATACAAGATCGAGTCCTGATCTCTGGAAGAGCTGTGATACTTCTACGAGATCCATGCCGCCTGCATCTGCTGCGATAAGATTTGATACCCATGTCTGACCAAAATCTACGGTTCCATTATTTACGGCCGTTGTCTCTGAAATATCGCCGCCACCGGGAGTTATAGTAACGTTAAGACCTGCATCCTTGTAATAGCCCTTATCAAGTGCTACGTAATATCCCATGAACTGTGCCTGCGGGAGCCATTTGAGCTGGATAGAGATGTCTGTCTTCTCGGGTGTACCGAAATTTCCATCGCTGGATGCATTGACTTCTTCCCAGAAAGATGTATCCCTTATATCATCGAGTGACAGAGCCTGAAGTTTCGAAGCTGCAGTCGCATCATCCAAAGATATATATTTCTTTGCAAGATCAAGTGTCTGCTGCATCGCATCTTCATCCATATGACCATAATCAGTCACTGTATTTCCATTTGTATCAGTCTCCATGAGCTTCTTTACTTCTGTTGCCATGTATTTCTGATGATCCGGTGAAACAGAAGAACCGTATTTGTATACGATGTCAGCTGCAGCATCCGGGTCTGCGCATGCATCAGCCCATCCTTTAAGAGATGCATACAGAAATGCTTTTACAGTAATAGGGTTCTCTTTCGCAAATGTCTTTGTGCAGAAGATGTTATCCTCAAGCATCGCGACACCCTCTTCGTTCATATCTATCGTTCCTACAGTATCTCCGTACGAATAGCCGCCCTCGTAGCTGTTCTTTACAAGTCCGAGTTCGTTATATGTCATCGCTGAAGCCAGCTCTATCGAGCCATCATCGAAGCCATCCATATCAAATGCCTGACTAAGATAATCTGTAGGCTCACCATATTTTGCCAGAAGAGCTTTGATCTCATATTCATTTCCAAGTCCCCAGTTGCCGACCATTCCGTCCTCGGCAGCTTTCTTGACTATCTCCTCGTTGCTCATCTCCCCGGGTGTTCCGACAGATGTTGTTCCCGTCTCTGATGTTGATGCTGAGGCTGTTGTCGAAGATACAGCCGCAGATGAAGCTACGGATGATGCCTGTGATGCTACCGTTTCTGCCGAGCTCGTCGCCTCTGCAGATCCGCATCCATACAGAAGACATGTTGTTAATGCAAGTGACAGTGTGATGCTTATGATCTTTTTTTTCATAATCTTGCTCCTTCCTGTTGCTTCCTCTTTATCAATTTCCGTCTACAGTTTCATCTATATGATCTCAAAGCCCGCGGTGCTTTAAGAAGATACCCTGAATCGCCATCAGGATCATATACATGATGATCCCGATAAGACATGCGACGGTTATATATGCCCATGCCGTCGAATACTGTGCGAGTACTATATTTTCCCTGATCTGCCGTCCTACACCGATAACATATTCGGCAAAATACTCGCTTACCAGAGCCGTTATCACGCTTGACGGCACTGAGACCTTGAGTGCCGTGAATATATATGGAACGCTGTTAGGAAGTCTGAGTTTTCGAAATACTGTACGCCTCTTTGCAGCCATTACTGACATAAGATCTTCAGAATATACCGGCAGCTCCGTAAGTCCCCTATATGCATTGATGCTCATATTCGCGATACATACGATCATGACTACTAATATCTTCGCGACCATACTTCTTATGCTCGCATTTTTACTTACATCTTTCGTCCAGTTCGTCATGACCGGTGCAAGCGCGACTATCGGTATCGCATTAAACGCTGCTACTATCGAAAGTCCTCCAGAACCCCATACGGGAAATACCGCAGCAAGTATCGCTATCCCATACCCTATAAATGACCCAAGCACAAGCCCGGATATCGCGGCTATCAGCGTTGCCCCGGTGTTCGACATTATCTTCCCCATGTTGTCAGAAATGATCTCTGCTATTCTGCTCGGAAGCGGGAGTGTAAACGTATCTGTGTGAAGTATCGCGTGAAGAACCTGTGTCTGCCACAGAACAAATATCACTATTCCAAGAAGTAGCGGCAGCAAGACGCTTGATGCCTTCACAAGCCTTTTATTTTTCCTGAGCCTGTATGATAAGCTCTTCTTTCTCCTGTATATAGGTCCGCTCAAATAGATCAGCTCCTTCCTTTTCTGCGTTCGATGCGCTTCATCGGAGAAACGATATCTTCAATAAAGCCCATCAGTTTACAGCTGAATACTCCTATAAATGCACTGAAGAAAACTATCTGCCAGAATACATATATGCTCATCGCATGCTTGAGTGACTGTGAAAGCATACATCCAAGTCCTCCATCGCCCTGAAGCGTATCAACAAGTATTGATGCCGTTATCGCCATTGGTGCAGCGATCTTGAGACCCGTAAAGAAATACGGTATGGATGTCGGTATCAGCATCTTAAGGTATATTGTGCGTTTGCCCGCAGCATACGAATGCATCAGTTCATATTTTTCTTTCGGTACGGAATTCAGTCCTGCAAGCGTATTGGTCGCTACCGGGTAAAATGTAAGAAGTGCCGCGATGACTATGCGGCTTACGCCTATGTCATGCGTGATCGCAAGTACTATCGGTGCCATGCCGAGTATCGGTATCATCTGTATGAGCATCAGATATGGAAATATCATCTTCTCGATAAGCCCGGACATCTTCATGAGAAGTGCAAGTATAAAACCTGCTGCCGTACCATACAGAAATCCGATGGCTGCTCGTCCAAGTGTTGCGCCTGCATTTGAAAGTACGAGCTGCACTGCGCTCTGACCTGCACTTACCTGTTTTCCATCAAATATTGAAGCGATGATCTGGTAAATGTGAGGCAGTACATTCTGCGGTGTGCGCTTTGTCCCGGCTACGATAAATGCACCTGTCTCCCAGACCGCGATCATAGCCGCTATCCACACAAGCATTACAAATGTATGCGAATCTGACAGCTTTCTCTTATTTTTCCCATCCTTCATAGGCTGCCTCCTTCGAAGCTGTCACGAACCTTCTTTACAAGCTTTGTAAACTGTTCGGTATCACGCATCTCCAGTGTCCTGGGTCTCGGCAGATCGATATCGACTATTGCTGAAAGCCTGCCTGGATGTGGTGAGAGCACGCATACTCTGTCTGACAGGAATACTGATTCCGCAATATTATGCGTAACAAAAATGATTGTCTTATTTGTCTTTCTCCATATTCTCAGTAGATCCTCATGAAGCTTCTCTTTCGTAAATTCGTCAAGTGCTGAGAATGGCTCATCCATAAGCAGTATCTCCGGACGTATCGCAAATGCTCTTGCTATATTCACTCTCTGCTGCATGCCGCCCGAAAGTTCTCTTGGATAACGACCCGCGAAGTCTGAAAGACCTACCAGTTTCAGCATCTCATCAGCTCTGTCAGATCTGTCTTTCTTGCTGTAATACATGATCTCCAACGGCAGTTCTATATTCTTCTTCACTGTTCTCCAGTCAAATAGGACCGGCTGCTGGAATACGATTCCAAACTTCTGCTGCAGCCTTACTTCCCTCGGTGTCATTCCCATGACATGTATCTCACCGTCTGTCGGCTCCTCAAGATTCGATATCATCCGAAGCAGTGTAGTCTTGCCGCAGCCGGACGGACCTACCAGTGAGATAAACTCCCCTTTCTTAACATCAAGTGAGACATGCTCCAGCGCATTGACCTTCGTTCCATCATTGCTGTCAAATACCATGCTCACGTCATCTATCTTTATCGCGGGATCTTCCATATCTGCTCCTTTTATCGCGGGATCTTCCATATCTGCTCCTTTCATCTCGAGGTCATAAGTTATGCCGGAATCCGTTGCATCAATTACATTAAGTTGACTAGCTGCACCAGCTACATCCGCCACATCAGTTTCATAAGTTGAATAGCTGTACCAGCTACATCTGCCACATCAGTTTCATAAGATAAATACGGCTTTGATGCTTCTCCTTTAAAATAAAAGGCGGCAGAACTGTATTCGCAGCTCCGTCGCCTTTTTTTGTATGTCTTGCCTTTTGTATTCGTTATCTCTCGTATTCGTTATCTCTCGTATTCCTTATCTCTCGTATTCCTTATCTTCTGTACACCTTCTCATATATATTCGCACAGTCTTGCTCCGTCACTTCACGTCTTGTATTTCCCGGAGAACCACTCGCTATCGCATCGTGTGACATCTTAGCGATAGAATTTTTGAATTCCTCTTCCCTGATACCGTATTCCTTAAGCGTTGGCACCCTGCAAACCTTGCAAAGACTCTCAATATCATCTATGAATTTCTCAGCTGCCATCTTATCATCGTACTGTGATAGTTCCCTGTGCGTAATCCTTCCAAGATACGCGAATCTATCATAAGCTCCCGGAAGTGCAAACCTGAGTGCATCCGGAAGAAGCATTGCGTTTGAAAGACCATGTGGGACGTGATACAGAGCTCCTATCGGTCTGCTCATCCCATGTACTATCGTAACGCTCGAATTGCTGATGCAGACGCCTGCCATAAATGCTGCTTCGCTCATCTGTGTCCTTGCTTCTATATCATTTCCATCTTCATACGCCACCGGAAGATACTTCATTATCTTTCTGACAGCTTCTGATGCATACGCATCAGTCAGTACTCCGGCTTTCTTCGAAGTATATGCTTCTACAGCATGGGTCAGCGCATCAAGTCCCGTCTGTGCCGTTATCTTCTGTGGTGACGAGATCGAATATTCCGGATCGACAACTGCGACCTTTGGCAGTATCCTGTCATCTGCGATAAGCTCTTTTATATCCTTCTCAGAATCCGTAATGACAGTAAACCTTGTCGCTTCAGAGCCAGTACCTGCTGTAGTCGGTACTGCAACTATCGGAACAAAACCGGTTTTCGCCGATACAGCTTTCGCTGAATCCATCGGACTACCACCGCCAACACCTATGATAAGATTACATTTTCCATCAATAAAGGCTTCTGTCGCCTGCGATATCATTACATCCGTCGGTTCTCCCGTAATACCATCAAATACAGCGTTAGAGATACCAGCTTTTGCCAGTCCTGACAAGACATCAGACATCGCCTGTGATGCTGCTACATGCTTTCCCGTTACGATCAGCGCTTTTGTACCAAGCTTTTTTATCTCCGGGAGTGCTTCGTCAAATGCATCTTTTCCAATATAGACTTTCTCCGGTATCATGAACTGTGCCATATCGTGTCCTTTCTAAATTTTATTTCGTCTGATTTCATCCGTCTGATTTCATTCATCTGATTTCATTCATCTGATTTCATTCATCTGACTCATCAGATACAGATCATATCTCTGCATCAACTTCTCCGAGCACTTCATCAAGTTTTGCCATCTCCGGGCGGAGTTCATCCTCAGTGATGATAAGCGGCGGGCAGACAAATATCATATTTTCATGTGAATACGTCATGAACTTCTTCGCCTTCAATTTTCCGATGATCTTTGGCATCACTCCATCAGGATCTCTGCCGTATGGAACAAGCGGCTCTCTTGTCTCCTTATCTTTTACGAGTTCCAGACATGAGAAGAGTCCTATGTGTCTGGCATCTCCCACGCACTTGTGCTTCGCTTTCATATCATCCTCGATCTGCGCAAGTAACTTCCCGACCTTATTTACATTATCAAGAATGTTCGCTTTCGAATAATAGTTCACGCATGCGACGCCTGCTGCGCATGCAAGAGGATGACCGCTATATGTGAGTCCACATGAAAGAAGATGATCATCGAAATACGCTGCGATCTTACTTGATACCGCTACGCCGCCAAGCTGTACATATCCGCATGTCACTCCTTTGGCAAATGAAACAAGATCGGGCTTTACATCAAAATTTTCGAATGCGAACATCTTTCCTGTTCTGCCCCAGCCTGCCATTACTTCGTCGCATATCATCACGATCCCATATTTGTCACAGAGCGCTCTGACTCCGGGCAGATATCCTTTCGGCGGGATTATGACACCGTTAGAACCTGTTATTGTCTCCATCTCGATCGCGGCTATCTGATCGGGACCTTCATAATTGATCTGTTCTTCAAGTTTGGCAAGATAGAACTTTGTCGCCTCCTCTTCGGATGAGAATCTTATCGCTTCCCTGTATATATAAGGATCAAAGAACTTCACGAATCCGGGTATCCCGGGTTCGAGCGGATACCTTCTGGGTTCTCCCGTAAGATTTCCTGCTCCGAATGATGAACCGTGATAGCTTCTGTAACGGCTCATGACCTTCTTACGTCCTGTATACATTCTCGCTATCTTGATCGCATTTTCATTTGCATCAGCACCTGCGTTTGTAAAGAACACTTTGCCAAATGTATCAGGCATAAGATTTATTATCATCTCAGCAAGTTTTGCTCTCGGCTCTGCCCCGTATGCGGGACTTATGAAACAATACTTCTCGCTCTGCTCTTTTATCGCTTCTATGATGTCGCGGTTGCCAAATCCCAGATTTGAATTGACCAGCTGTGATGACATGTCTGTATATCTGTTTCCGTCATAATCATAGAAATATATTCCCTCTGCCCTCTCGACCGGTATAGGATTTAATTCTTTCTGTCTGCTCCACGACTGGAGCACATACTTCTTTGATCTCTCTCTTATCTCTTCCGCCTTCGATGTTGTATCCATATAAGCCTTCTTTCTCCAAAATTATGGTTCGTGCAAGCACTACGGAACATATCCTTGCTGTTCACTCTATTCAGGATTCAAATGTTCGCTCTGTTAAAAGTTGTGATGTTCGCTCTGCTAAAAGTTGTAATGTTCGCTCTGCTAAAAGTTGTAATGTTCGCTCTGCTAAGAATTCAGATGTTCACGTAAAAAGGCGCCGGGAAATCTGATTCCCGGCGCCTTCGCCCAGCATATCGTATCCGATTCTATTGCTTACTGCTTATTGCTGATTCTTGCTGATTCATGTTTCTATTGCTTACCGCTTATTGCTGATTCATGTTTCTATTAATTGTTGCTTGTACTTATTGCTTTTTGTATCTCAACTGATATATGGATTATAAAACACATCTATGGACTTGAAAATGTCATTTTGAACAATATTGTTTGTGCTGGAGTTGATAAGCATGCATCCCGTGATTATGCTACAGATTATCTTATCACTCAACATATTTGCAAGCTTCCGAAAGAAGCTAGGCAATTCGTAGCATCATAACATAATTACTACTTTTGACACCAACATCATTATATTTCTTGCTAGCACTACATCATTATTTTTCTTGCTGGCACCACATCATTATGTTTCTTGCTAGCACCACATCATTATTTTTCTTGCTGGCAGAGTTACATTGTACCTCAAACTGTAATAAATAAAATGACAAAGCGGATTATGTCTCAAATGATCATTATGACAAGAACCCTGTGATCGTGCTTTATTTTTTTAGATTATGCCCACAGGCTTTCTGGATATACCCCTTCAGCGACAAGTTTCTTAATCGAATCAACAACTACCGGCCTGTCTTCTTTATATGTAACTCCAAACCACTTATCTTCTGACTTTAACACATCAACGTTGCACGCGCCAGCCTTCATCGCATCATCAACAACGCTCGGCAGGAAGAACTCCGCCTTTTCGAGATTATTCTTATTTGCCTCAAAGAATTTTGGAAGCTCCTCATCAATACGACTGAACAACTGCAGCGTAAATCCCCAGCAGTTCATCGAAACAATCGTATCGTCATTGAGTCTGCATTCTCTACCTTCTTCAGCATTTTCAAGCCCGCCATTTTTCGCGTGCTGGATCTTAGTCATTTCCTGAATTCCACAAAGTCTTCCTTCACTGCTTATCGAGCAGATACCTCGTGAAACACTTCCATTCTCAGTAACAGTATTAACAAGCGGATAACCTACCATACAGTAATTTCCACCTTCAGCAGTCACAAGATAATCATGAAGTTTTTTGAAAGCATCTCTTCCATAAAAATCATCCGAATTGATAACTGCAAAATTCGTCGTAATATCATTTTCAGCACAGTATACCGCATGTGCTGTTCCCCATGGCTTCTTTCTGTCGGCCGGAACAGTGACTCCGCTGCAGATATTATCCTGCTTCTGGAATACATACTTCACATCCATGACCTTCTCTATGCGCTTTCCGACAGTATCCCTGAACAGATCAAGATTTTCTTCTTTTATGACAAATACCACTTTATCGAATCCGGCACGCTTTGCGTCAAATATCGAATAGTCAATTATGAATTCTCCACTCGGTCCTATCGGATCAAGCTGTTTAAGTCCGCCGTACCTGCTGCCCATGCCGGCTGCCAGAATAAGAAGTGTCGTGCTCTTATTGTTTTCTGTATTGTTTTCCTTATCGTTATTCATTTCAGATAATCTCCTCTGAATACTCTTAATACTTACTGCGAACTCAACTGCTTACATCATCTTCGCAAGCATTTTCACTATAGAATACGTGCCCTAGGTTGTCAACATAAGCCGCCACACAGTTTTCGCTATTTTTTGAAATGCATTCAGGAAGCGAAAAAGTTCGATGCTGAATGCAGTATCTGCCGGCTGAAAGAGCTTAGCAAGTTAAAAGTGCATTCAGGAGAAAAATATCATCACTCCTGAATGCACCATTGCAACTTGCCAGGTCAGTTCGAATATATCAAGTCGCGAGGACCATTGTGCTGACGCCGGTGCTTGGCGAGGTTCTTACGAGCCATATGCACTGCTGCGCCATGCACTGAGCGAAAGCGTGTCCGAACCGACCGATATATCCGACTGACCGGAATGAAAAACGCACAGCTTTCAGAAGCACTGCACTCGCCAGGTCAGTTCGAATATATCAAGTCGCGAGGACCATTGTGCTGGCGCCGGTGCTTGGCGAGGTTCTTACGAGCCATATGCACTGCTGCGCCATGCACTGAGCGAAAGCGTGTCCGAACCGACCGATATATCCGACTGACCGGAATGAAAAACGCACAGCTTTCAGAAGCACTGCACTCGCCAGGTCAGTTCGAATATATCAAGTCGCGAGGACCATTGTGCTGGCGCCGGTGCTTGGCGAGGTTCTTACGAGCCATATGCACCGCTGCGCCATGCACTGAGCGAAAGCGTGTCCGAGCCGACTGATATATCCGACTGACCCACACATACACGCTGCTGAGTGCGAGCGTGTCCGAGCCGCCCAATTACTGAATCACCATGTTAGTGTAGCCCATCAGATCAAGATCGACCGCCCGCGCACATTCACGCCCCTGCCGCATAGCCTTTACAACAAGTGATTGACCCGTATGCATATCACCGGCAGTAAATACATGCGGAACATTCGTAAGATATTCGCCAGGTGCAGTCTTCACGTTAGTACGCTCATTCACCTCAACACCGAATGCATCCGTGACATATTTCTCGCTCCCGAGAAATCCCGCCGCAATGATGAGAACTTCGCAAGGAAGCTTCTTCTCTGAGCCTTTAATCTCTTCCATCTTCGGACGACCGCCGTTTGGATCTTTGACCCACTTAAGACCGACTACCGTTACCGACTTAAGGTTACCGGTTTTATCCTTCTCAAATTCCTTGACAGTCGTCTCGTAGATTCGCGGATCATGTCCGTAGACTGCTATAGCTTCCTGCTGACCATAATCCGTCTTGCAGACTTTAGGCCACTCAGGCCACGGGTTATTTACCGCACGTGTATCCGGAGCTTTTGGCATCATCTCTATCTGAATGACACTCTTAGCGCCATGTCTGATGCTCGTTCCGAGACAGTCATTACCTGTATCACCGCCGCCTATGATAACGACATTCTTTCCTTTAGTCTCCACATATTTTTTATCTTCAAAGCCTGAATCAAGAAGACTCTTCGTATTTCTCGTCAGAAAATCTACTGCAAAATAGATTCCCTTTGCATCCCTCCCCGGAGCTTTGATATCCCTGGGGTTCTTTGCACCACAGGCAAGTATCACTCTGTCGAATTCTTTAAGAAGCTGCGCGGGCTTTACTGAATCTCCAACATCTGCACCAGTCTTGAACTCGACACCCTCTTTCTTCATTACGTTGATCTTGCGGTCAATGATATCCTTCTCAAGCTTCATATTCGGAATACCATACATAAGAAGTCCGCCAATACGATCAGCGCGCTCAAATACCGTGACGCTATGTCCTCTTCTGTTAAGAAGATCTGCCACAGCAAGACCTGAAGGGCCACTCCCGATTACTGCGACTTTCTTGCCTGTCCGTACTTTGGGCGGTTTCGGCGCCGCATATCCTTTAGCGTATGCATTCTCGATTATCGCATATTCATTTTCCTGGACAGCGACAGGTTCACTATCCAGTCCGCATGTGCATGCTTTCTCACAGAGAGCCGGGCACACACGAGACGTAAATTCCGGAAAATTGTTAGTCTTATGAAGCCTGTTATAAGCCTGTTCCCAGTTGCCATGATACACAAGGTCGTTCCATTCAGGAACAAGATTGTGAAGCGGGCAGCCACTTGTCATACCGCAAATATCTTTGCCATACTGGCAGAACGGAACTCCACAGTCCATGCATCTTGCGCCTTGTTTCTGCTGATCTTCCATAGACAATTGCTCATGAAATTCATCGAAATCCTTAATTCTTTCCTTGGGTGATGCAGACCTTGATGTCACCCTGTCATATTCCAAAAATCCTGTAGGTTTTCCCATCATTTTTCCTTTCCGGGCAATTCACTCAAATCCTAGGTAGCTGCCATTTGGAAATTCTTGATATCATCCAATGCCTTTCAGACAATCAATTCAAGCCTCTCTTCAGGCGCGTCCCGTCTTCTTCGCATAAAAGGCTTCTATCTGTGCCTGTTCAGCACTGAGACCCTTCTCCTCCATCTGAACGATAAGCTTCAGCATATGCTCATAATCATGAGGGATGATCTTCTTGAACTTAGGCAGATATTCCTCAAAATCATCAAGGATCTCTTTTCCTTTTACTGAACCTGTAAGCGTTACATGTTCTTTTATCATATCCTTGAGTTCGATGACATCGTACTTTGAAGTGATCTCATAAGAAGAGACCATCTCCTTATTGATCCTTGTATAAAGGTCATTATTCTCATCAAGTACATACGCGATACCGCCGCTCATGCCGGCTGCAAAATTCTTTCCGGTAGATCCCAGCACTGCGACACGTCCGCCTGTCATATATTCACATCCATGATCGCCGACACCTTCGACAACGGCTATCGCGCCTGAATTGCGGACACAGAAACGCTCGCCCGCGACACCGTTTATGAATGCCTTGCCTGAAGTCGCACCATAAAGAGCAACGTTACCTATAATGATGTTCTCATCCTGCTTAAACGAACAGCTCTTAGGAGGATATACGATAAGACGTCCACCCGATAAGCCCTTTCCGAAATAGTCATTGCTGTCACCCTCAAGTTCAAGGGTAAGACCATTCGGTATAAAAGCTCCAAAGCTCTGTCCGCCTGAACCTCTGCACAGGATATGATATGAATCATCCGGCAGAGAATTCCCATATCTTCGAACTATCTCAGAACCGAAATTCGTCCCGAATGTCCTGTTCGTATTTGTTATATCAACTTCAAGACTCCGCTTCTCATTCTTCTCAAGAGCAGAACCAAGCTTCTTTATAAGAACATTCTCGTCCATAGTGTTCTCAAGTTTAAAATCAAACACCTTTTTAGGATCAAATGTCACATTTTTCTGCCCCGCATATGGATTCGAAAGGATAACGCTAAGATCCACCTGCTTTTCGTGATCCGTAAGATCATCACGCATCTTAAGAAGATCCGTACGCCCTACGAGCTCATCGACAGTCTTTACACCAAGCTTTGCCATATACTCACGAAGTTCCTGCGCCGTGAACAGCATAAAGTTCTCAACGTACTCAGGTTTACCGCGGAAACGCTTACGAAGTTCCGGGTTCTGAGTCGCAATGCCCATCGGACATGTATCAAGATTGCAGACCCTCATCATAACGCAGCCGAGCGTTACAAGCGGAGCAGTCGCAAATCCGAATTCCTCCGCGCCAAGAAGCGCCGCGACCGCAACATCACGTCCGGTCATAAGCTTGCCGTCAGTCTCTATACGCACCTTATTTCTAAGACCATTGGAAATAAGAGTCTGATGAGTCTCAGCAAGTCCCAGTTCCCATGGAAGTCCGGCGTTATGGATCGAGTTTCTCGGAGCTGCCCCTGTACCGCCGTCTGAGCCTGAGATAAGGACTACCTGAGCACCTGCTTTTGCAACACCTGCCGCTATCGTTCCGACACCGGCTTCAGATACAAGCTTCACGGAGATACGAGCCTTTTTATTAGCATTCTTAAGATC
>JAGPKJ010000060.1 GCA_018053995.1 Lachnospiraceae bacterium
TCAGTGCCCGTGCCGCCTGTCATGACTGGTTCAAGCCTTGCGCCGATACGCTTGAAGAATCCGGCTGCTCCGAACGGACCATAAAGTGTCTTGTGTCCGGCAAATATATAAAAGTCACACATCAGCTTTCTAAGGTCTGTAGGAATGAGTCCGCATGCCTGTGCTCCGTCGATTACAACTGTGGCACCGCATTCTTTCGCCGCCTCGGTTATATCGTTAACAGGAAGTATGTAACCGGTCACGTTGCTGACGTGACTCATGCAAACGAGTGTTGGTCTGTTCTGTGAAAACATATATTTTGTTTTAGCAGTATCTATCTCACAGATATCATCTTTAAGTGGAAGTTCTTGTATAGTAAAACCGTTTATCTCCTGCAGTCTGTGAAGTGTTCTCATGACCGCATTGTGCTCAAACGGGCTGACGTATACAATATCGTTTTTACTCAGTGAAAGTCCGTTCGCGATCTGATTGAAAGCCTCTGTAGCTGATGTCGTAAGGAACACTTCTGCCGCTGTCTCCGCCGACATAAGCCTGCATAAACGAACGCGGACTTCGTCGATGACTGACGATGCCCGCTTTGCAAGCGCGTACGAACCACGCCCAGCGTTCACCGCCAGATTCCTATTTGCGTCGTCCATAGCTTCGTATGTAGTTTCTGCCTTTGGAAATGTCGTCGCGGCATTATCCATGTAAATGAAATCTGCCATTCTATGCTCCGTAATTGATCATCTATGTCTTTCACTTATTCTTTATCAGCTTCTCAAGCGTCTGAACTAGCACTGAGACTTTCTGGTTTGTCTCAAGGCTGTCTCCGAACTCATTTATCGCGGATTCGATAGCATTCATCAGAAAATAGCTGGTGCTGTCATTTTTCTCTGTGTTGAATGTACGGTCTATCTCCGCGCCGTCGCTTCCTGTGAACCTGATGGTGTTTGTCCCAATGCTTTCTTTCCTCTCATCCGACTGCTTCTCAATCTCGCACTTTGTCTCGTTCAGCGCTGTAACGAGATCTCCGAGAGAATCATCCGTCCAGTCTTCTGAATATATATCTAGCAAGGTCTTCGACATCTTCTGCACGATAGCCCTGTCATCACTTGTCTTAAGTTCGCCGAGATAACTCATAAGGTTATTGCATCTGCTGCTCCCTATGTAGCTGCGCGCCGCGCTGCTCTGCTTGCCGTACCATTCGCGTAAGCCTCCCGAAAGGCTGTCTTTCTCGCGGATTCCGAACACACCTCGAACTTCCTGTGCAGCTCTGTCTAGCTCTTTATCCATAGCGTTTGAGAGAATATCGTAAATACCTGATATCTGTTTTGCCGCATTCGTATAATCTGCTTTCTTGTCAAATAAAAGCGGCAGTTTCTCAAACAATACTTCTCTCGGATTTATCTCCTGTCTCTGGAAAATATTTCTAAAGCCTGATATCTCTTCCTCACACCCGCTGAAGTGTCTGGCGTACTGTGGGAGCGATCTGTACCATGTCTGTATTCCCTTAACGATATTGGAAAATCTCATATGCTTCGCGCTGCCGATTCCTGAAGTGCTCTGAACCGGAAACATCGCTTCAAGCTTCTGAAGATACTTCTCTTTTTCTCCGTTCTGCTTTTCTATATAAAGGCTGTACTGTGCCGGATCATTATTGATGTTATTCATGATCTCAGCATTTACTTCAACTTCGTTATCCTGAAGATATACGACAGGCATGTCATTTAATTTGATAAGTCTGCACACTATGTAAAGCGGGATTATCCCCTGGCGCATCCCATAGTCCCTGCCAAGCAGTCTTCTGTACAGACCGTCAAATGACATCTTCTTTCCGATGCTTTCTGAAATAAAGTCTTCTATCACTTTAGCTGCCGCCCTGCTGCCGTCGTCCGTAATATTTCCGATAGGATTCATGATTCCTGTGCGGACTATGGTATTCCTATAGAGCATGCATTCCGGGCTCGTCCCATTTTCATACTTTGAGATATCCGCTCCGCTAAGCAGCACATCAATCAGGTTATTTCTGGCTTTCAGATACTGTCCCGATACATTTCTTATATTTATCAGCTCATAATTTACATACGGCGAATCTTTATAGAAACTGCTGCAGATGTCGCTCAGGAAATGATTGAACTGCGGCGCACTCTTAAAAGCTTTATGTTCACTACCTTTGTATAAGACATCACACCTTCCATTTTCCGGAAGATACATCTGGTCGAGATAGCTGTTTATTTCAAATAAAAGGTCTTCAAGGTACAGCTCTAATTCCTGTTTCATGACCTCATTCTGCGATATGAACTCCTGATCAGCCATCATCTTTCTTACGGCTGCGGCTTTCTTAAGAGGACCTTCTGCGCCAAATCTCTCATGTGGAACGATAACGATAAGCCTTTCATCATCCAGCTTTTTGCAGTGATCCATTATCTTCTTTTTTTCAGGCGAATTACCTTCAGCGAGCGTTATCTTTTTTTTGTCAGATTCGTTTCCCTCGGCTATACCAACGATGCAGCCATCCGCAAAGTTGTCTTTATCTAGTAACATGTCAACTGACGGAAGGCTTTCAAACTGCTCTGCCGTCATATACACATACCTGAAATATCTTGTCATTCCATTTTTCTGGTTATATATCCGCGGAAGGATGTACTCGATATCTGATGAGACTGCCAGTTCTTTTTCAGTCTGAAATCCAGTCTCCATTGATGCCGTTATATTCTTTATCTCCTGATCGAGATTGATTCCGACATTGTTTCTAAAAGCAAGCACCTGAAGTCTGCTTCGAAACAATATCAGCTGTCTTTCTTTAAGACTCGCTATAGCTTTATTTACATCGTCAAGCGGCATTCCAAGAGAAAGTGCGATTGTCTTATCGACTGCCGGAAGTTCGTCAGTATTGCCGATCATGTTGATGAGCGCCAGTGCTTTGATGACCTTCTTCTCCGTCTGGTCATCTGATCTTCCGATCGCATACTCAGCCTTCAACCACTCATTGTGAATCTGTGGGTTACTGACATTCTCCTTGAACAATCCTGAAAAATAATCATATATTGCGTCCGCACCGACATAGTACATCTGTGGCGGTCTTTGCTCTTTGATCAGTCTGTTGAGACTTCCATATTCATCACAGGAAATAAAAGTAAATACTGTCCTCTCGTTCTGGGCTACTTTCTCACTTATTCCAAGGAGTAAGAGCGACGCAAGCGGTGTAAGCGGGAAGCATCCTTTTGCAACAACATCATCGAATTCCCTCTTATTTGCAAATAAGGAATTAAAGCATGAGATATCTCTTGAGTCATCTGATATCTGTTCAAAAGTCTTTGCAAATGCTGACTTTTCAAGTTCGGCGCATCCCAGTTCTGTTTTATGAATTGCGTTTTTTATCAGCTCATAATTGTTCTTTCCTGAGACTACAAAATCACGTTCCGAAAGTCTTCCTTCTACTCCCTCATACTGCTTGCGCATAGCAGCGTCGAGGTCAGTGCCATATTCCTTTATGCTCTTATGGGCTATTATCAGAAGATTGATCTGTGAACATTTCTGCTCTGAACCCGCAAGTTCACACATCTTCTGCAGCGTCTCCATATCTGCCGCAAAAGTCCCTTTATCATGCCCTTCAACATATTTGCTGAATTCGTCAAATACGATAAATATCCCTGAATATCCATATTGGCTGCACAACACATCATTGACTTCACGGTATGCTCCGAGCGCGTCCATCCTGATGATCGGATCAAACCTGCTTCCTGATGAAAGCTTCGGATATATTTTGCAGAACAGTTCATAAGCATTATTTCCGAATGATCTGAGTTCCTTAGTGAAGCTGGCGGCTGTGTAACCATTCTCTTTTATCATTTTCTGAAAATTGTCATACGCTTCGGGATATCCGCTCTTCCATTTTTCTATTACTTTAAGCGCCTCCGAATAGTAGCTGTCCGGAGATATCTTCTCAAGTCCTGCCATCTTTAGTGATTCATCGAGTGATAATATAAATTCCTTATTAAGATCAAGATCTGATGGGGAAATTAGAACCGGCAGATATTTTAATTCCTGGTCATAGATCTCTGACGCAGTCTTGCCTGTCTCTTTATCCACTTCTCCTATTTTCCTGACAAGTTCTGAAAGTTCACTGCTCTTTTTCCCGGAAATAAGCTGAAGCAGCACAAGAACAAGGTGTGACTTCCCCTTACCGTAAGGGCCGATAAGTGCAGTCGCATACCCATGTCTGGAGTTCTTCCCGGCACCGGACGCTATATCGTTCAGATACTGATTCATTATCCCGGCAGATGCTTTTGTCGGTATATAACCCTTGATCTTCTCAGGATTATCGAGATCGATCCTTAGGTTTACCGATGTCTGGAATCTGCTGTCTGTATATACTAGATCGCTAAGTGCTTTATCGTACATTAGTCACCCCGATATTTTGTATTCATATCATCACAATACAATTTCTTTTGATACCCGTATCTTATGTTCCCATTACAGGAAATCCTTATAATACTTCATTCTCTGTAATGTCAGATCCTATTTCCCGCGATAATACTCTTTCACAATTTCTTCCAGAGATCTCTTTTCTTTCAGATAGACCATATCAAGACCTGCTGTCTGATTGAGTGTAAGCAGATCATCATCTGCAAATCTGCTGATGTATCCGAGCATTGATGTTCTCTTAAGGTTCAGTATCCTGCCCGGCGAATCCGGCGCTGTGAGTAGTCTGTCAATACTGATACTGTTCTGATCTGACGTACCTGCCTTTTCTATCTTGTCTGCTTCGTCTGCATATTTGTTCAGCGCATACCATACTGCCATCGGTGTAAGACTGTCTGAAGATGGCTGAACCTTAGCATATTTTCCGTTTTGCAGTCTTACAAGTCCAAGTCCCTGAAAAGGACACACTTTCTTTTCTTCAGGATCATAATCTTCTATATGCCGTTTTACATACATCTGAAGTATCGCATCGCAATCTGATGATACGGATTTTTCAGCAATCGTCTTATCTGTCCCGACCATCCTGCCCGCAAGTGATATCATCACAGTTTGAAGCTGTTCTTTTGTGAATTCATCCATGTCAAATTCATTAAAGAAAAGATTCCATGCAGTCGCTTCCGACTTGTTGCATGCAATGTTGATGTGAAGTATCCACAGCGTGAATGGATCTTCTATATATTGATCATTATCTAATATGAGTCTTCCGGTATCGGTAAGCTCTACGCCTCCACTACATGTCTGTGTAAGCCCTGCTGTCTTAAGCCAGTACCTTATCGCCTTAGCCATGTTTGGTCCCACACCAAGAGCATCCGCGCCAAAATATTCACGGAATATCCCCTGATTATCTGCGACAGCTGACAGTCCTTTATTGATCCACCCGTCACGCAGTACAAATGTCTCATGACCTGTAAATTTGAATTTTGTGCTGTTCTCAGATGCCAAGTTATATACTCCTCATGATTTATCTTCTGATTTCACTTATGTATGTCTTAATCCGCACAAAGCTTACTTTATTGTCTTTACTGTCAGTACTTTCTTCATATAGCAACCAGAATCGTAATGTCCGACGCACTCGCAGCATCTAACACATCTATTTTCATTGATCCTGTAATCAACTCCGTGATCTGTATCCGTAACAGTTATCGCGCCGAATCTACATACGCTTTCGCAAGCTCTGCACGATATGCACATCTGATACTTCGTAAGCTGACACTTCACTTTTTCTTCTGCAACATTAAGGCTCTTCGCGCCAGCGATGTGCTTGTTGACTATCGTTACCCGAAGCTCATCTGAACCGATTCTTCCCTGAAGCTTAAGTGATGGCTGACCATCATTACCAATCACATACACTTCGCCCAGTCTCTTATTTCCCAGATCATAATTCAAAGTGCCGAATGGCTTGAACAGTTCATAAAGTTGCTCGCTTATAGGTTTTCTTAGCTTATAGTTGAAGCTGTTCTCCTCAAGCGCGCATGGTGCAAATGAGACAACCGTATTAGCCGCGTAAGCTACACCATTTCCACCCTGTCTCGCTTTCCAGCCGCCCTCATTCACATAGACTTCCGGATCAGGCTTGCCGATATCAGTTGCAAACTTTACCAGCATACCGTGAAACTTCTCATACTGCTCTGGCATATAGACACGTGAGAGCATTTCTGACCATACACTGTTATTTGGGCAGCACCAGCAGCCAACACGTGCATACCCCTTTCGATATGCGTCATTGAAATCTATTCCAGTCGTCAGGATGTACAGCCATATGTCAAAGTCCATCCAGTCAATGACCGGTGATACTGTGATCTGCTTCGTTATCTTGGGGCTTTTCGACAGCCTGTCATATTTACTGCGGCTCGTCGATTCGCTCCTGCGGATTCCATAGAATGTCATTATCCTGTTCTGATTCATGAACAATGACGATATCTTTCTCTGGATTGAGCCAGTCTTAAATACTGTGCAGCACCAGCGCATCACGCGGCTGGGAGGTCCTACCACATCGCATAGTTCATCGAAATTCTTGTCACGATTTCTTGAAGACACTACTGGCGTTCCGGAATGTGATTGTTTATAGCGGTTCACATACTCATATGTATCGGGAAATTCCAGTGTCGTATCCCCAAAGATATGAAGTATCTTTGGATTTGACAGCGCACGCATCACTACGTCTGCCGTCACAGTTGAATCCTTTCCGCCGCTGAATGAGATAAACATCTCTTCAACCTTGATATCCTTTGTCGTCTTTCTTATATAATCAAATGCTTCTTCAGTTATCGATTCATATCGCTCCCGATTCGCGTTTATAAACCTATCGCGATACATATCAAAATATCTGTAAGTATTCTTATCCCTATATTTTTTCAGTTGCGCGCGTATATCATCCGGATCCATGTTCTGCATCATTTTTGCGGAAAATGAGATACGCTTACCGTTCACGTAATACCGGTTCCCACTATTCCACACGGACTCCTTCAGAAACTCAAGAGGCTTTCCAAGAACTATCTCAATAAGAAGCCTTTCTTCAGGAAATACAGGTCTTATATCAGATGTCAGTTTCTGACATTTCTCATGACATATCCCGCAAGTATCTGAATATACCGGAACGCTGCACTTATCACACCAGTAGATCTCGGACTTAACGATCTCAGTTCTGCCTCCGCATACCGGACATATACTGGTCTTAGTCTCAATATTGTCTTTTTCACATTTATAGATCAGCATTTTGCATTCCTGTCAGTTCTTCTGGTTTGATATGAAGGTAACTGCAAAGCACAAGCAGTTCCTGTGATGATAATTTCTTTTGAGAATCGGGCATGAGTTTGTTCATTTCAATACCCGTATCCAGAGAGATCTGTGAAACTGTAAGATGGTTATCAGAAATATATCCGGCAATTATCTTGGTTATATTCATCGCATCCCCCTCTTTGGATAAAAGAAAAAATACACACTGTTTATTATATTCTTGTATAGAAAGAATATCAACGTGGATTCTTTGCTTCAAAGACTTTAGTGCTATCCGTTGACGCTTATTTTTAGCTGAATTATGATGGTTTGGAGGAATTGTATAGATGAAAAATCAGAATATTGCTACGATATTAAAATACTACAGAAAACTAAATAAACTATCCGTAAATGATGTGTCCAAGTCTCTCAGTCATGATGATATATTTGTTGCTGAGAAGACAATATATGGCTGGGAAAGCGGGCATACACAGCCAGACGCTGATACACTTCTCAAGCTTTGCGATATATATAAGATTCCAGATATCCTTAAGACTTTCGGCTACGAGAAAAATGAGTCTCAAGTCCGCCTTACGGATTTTGAGCTCAAGCTCATCATAAAATATAGAGAACATCCCCAAATGCAGGAATCGATCAAAAAGCTTCTGGATATGTGATCCGGCTGTCCTGCTTATTTTTCAATAGTCTTAGTTCCGAATCCACGATGATATCCACTACTTTTCACGATTTTTTCTTTTCTTGGCACTTATGTTTTTCGGCTAAAATATAGATTTAACATATATTAGCCGAAATTTATTTTTAATAATGAGGTGTACAATGAGCACAGATCAAATATACAGTTCCTTCAATTTAATTTGTTTGATCATATCTGTTTCATTTGAAGCAAAACCTGAGCGTGAAATGAAAACGTATTTATAACAGTCAATCCCTGTCATCTTAATCTGTGATATCTCTTCTTGTATCATTTTTTCAGTCAGTGGCTTTTCTCTGAATTTCACTTCATAGAACACGTATCCATTTTCATCTTCCGTTACTACATCAAATTCTCCATTTGTATGATTAACCGGGTCATCATAATAGTATTTACCGATTTTTTCAAATACAGGTTCTATAGCACCGCTCTTATTTAGCCTTATCAGATACTGCCTGCTTATGTCTTCAAACTGATGTGGTACGTAGTATTCTGCAAAATCTTTCTCAATATATTTATCATAAAATCGCTTGGAATCCATTATTTTCATCTGTGATGAATACTTAAAAATATACCGAAAATAGAACTTAGAAAGATTATCGCAAATATAATAACCTGATTTTTTCTTATTATTCTCATCATTTATCGGCGCTGTCTTTGTAACTACCTCCATGCTGATCATCTTATCTAAAACATCTATTAACGTAGGGCCGCTTGATACATGAGACTGTGACAAAATATCGCTGTATCTTGAATATCCCTTTGCCAGTGCTTCAAACACTTCATTGGCATTTGTGATCTTTGCTATCTCCGCACTTAGATACATGGAGACTTCATTTTCCAGTCTCGCGCCTGATGATGCTATCAGATCTATGATATTTTCTCTAACTGTTTTTGAATCATCTATCAATCTGTTAAAATATGGAATCCCTCCAAATACAGAATATATCCTCACTTTGTCTTCCGGTGAAAATGCAGGATAAAATAACGATGACTCAAAATAATCCATCTGCTTAAGATCAATCACCAGATTGATTCTGCCAAATAGAGGACTTGAATGTTCAAGAAGTGATCTCATAATATCGACGTACGACCCTAATATGACTAAGGTTAGTTTCGCATCATCCTTATATTTATCAATCAGTGCCTGTAAAATACTATCCATTCCTTTTATATTTTCTCTTAAGTATGGATATTCATCAATTACAAGAATAAGCTTCTCTTCAACTGACAGCTTAAAAATATAATCGAGTAATTCCTCAATTTTCGAATATCCAAGTTTTGGAAGATTAAGGGTTTCAGAGACTATATCTCCAAGACTTTGTACGTTACTAGCTTCCGCCACCTGTTTACATTCATAATATATGCTTCTGGCTCTTGTTCTTTGCAGTGCCTGCTTTATAAGTTCACTTTTCCCTACGCGCCTGCGCCCGTAGACAAGCACGGTCCGCATATCGTCTGACTGTATTTCTTTTTCAATTTTGCTTAGCTGTTCTTCTCGTCCGATGAATTTCATTTTATTCGGTTCCTTTCGATTCGGTGCTCACCGAACTAAATTTAGTTTATCATCAATGCCGAATAATGTAAAGGAACCCATTCATGTTGGTATATGCACAAACTAAAAAATTGGGGAAACTTTTGTCTCCCCAATCTGCTTATAGATCTTCATAACATTACAATCCATCTTTCGATCATAATTATAATAATGTCTATCTCATGATCTTCCTCATTCCAGCGATATCTGTCTTATATCACATCCTCTCTTCTGATATATCCCGGTTTATCCGGCGATGCTATTATCTCCTTGATATGGATTATCTTCGCCCACTTATCTACGACCTGATACTCGAGATGAACGTCGTTGTCGATCTCTGTATGACCAAGGATCACGCAGTTGCGGACAACAGCACCTTTCTTTATCGTTACGCCACGACCGATGACCGAATTCTCGACATCGCCTTCGATAACGCACCCATTTGCTATCATAGAATTGCGGACTGAAGCTCCATCGACATACTTTGTCGGGCATGAATCCGTTGTCTGCGTATAGATTGACCAATCGGGCTGGAAAAGACTGCGCGCAGTATCAATATCAAGCAGTTCCATATTTGCCTCGAAATAGCTTCTGAAATCACATATGGCTGCAAAATATCCTTTATGCTGTACACATTTTACATTAAGTTTATCCTTTTCCATATTTAGGATCTCTGACAATGTCAGAACCGATGACTCTTTCTGTGCTTCCTTTATAAGCCTTAAGAAGAGCTCATTCTTCATGATATACGTATCCATGAATATATTCTTCTCATTTGCCGTACCAAGATTGGGTCCTATGCTCTTTAGATTCTTCTGTTTGTCGCATTCAAGCACCTGGCAATTCGAGAAGCTGTCCTTGGCATTATTCACATGATGATAGAGAAGCGTAACATCTGCTTCTGATCCGACATGCTGATCCAGGAGATCTCTGAAATTCTGTGTAAACACCATGTAACCGGGTGTGATTATGACATAATCCTGCGGCATACGTCCGATGATATCAAGGTTTCCCATGTATGCGCTTACATCCGTATTATATATATCATTGAGGCGGCTTTCCTGGTCAAATAAGAGCTGGAGTTTGCCGCGCTTGGTGTTGATGTTATAATGCTGACCTCCGGCCAGGTGTTCCGCAAGTGATCGCGGATTCTGACTTACGTATACCTGTATGTGGTCGAGACCTGAGTTTGACAGATTCGATACTGGAAAATCAATGACCCTGTATCTGGCAAGAAATGAAAATGCGCCGATCGGTCTATGATCCTGAAGACCTTCGACTCTGAAACGATTTCCACATGATGTGACTATTCCGTATGCGGCTGCGCTCATCTCAGATCACCCCTCTTTCCAGACTTGTTTACTGCTTTCTTCACTGCAGTCTTGCTCACTGCTGTCTTGCCGGCTGTTTTGCTCCCGGCACCTAATACTTCGCCATCTCTGACATCGTGTGCAACGAGCAGTATGTTCTTGCTGTTCGCACTTCCGACCTTCGCGCCGGCACCGATTCTGACGCCATCAGCAACAATTGCTTTCATGACAACTGCGCCCTTTCCGACCTTTGCATTCGGCATAAGAACCGTGTCTGTAACAATCGCATTTGCTGCGACCTCCGATCCGGTAAATAATACCGATCGTTTTACGATTCCTTCTACCACGCTGCCCTGCGTGATATACGCAACATCAACATCTGCATCCGGTCCAATATACTGAGGCAGTGCATTTTGATTTTCTGAATAAATGAGCCAGCCTGAATCTCCGAGATTAAGCTCATTCTTCTTATCGAGCAGATCCATGTTCGCTTCCCATAGCGAATCGATCGTCCCTACATCTTTCCAATAACCTTTAAATTCATATGAAAACAGTCTGCTTCCATCGCCCAGCATTGTCGGGATTATATCTTTACCAAAATCATGATGAGAATCAGGATCCTTAATATCATCAACGAGCATGCTGCGGAGTGCTTTCCAGTTGAAGATGTAGATTCCCATAGAGGCAAGATTGCTCTTCGGCTTCTCCGGTTTCTCTTCAAATTCGATGATTCTTCCGTGTCCGTCAGTATTCATGATACCAAAGCGGCTCGCTTCCTTCATCGGTACTCCGATGACTGCGATCGTTGCATCCGCATTATTCTCTTTATGATATTCAAGCATCTCGTCGTAGTTCATCTTATAGATATGATCGCCTGAGAGTACAAGCAGATATTCAGGATCATAATTATCGATAAAATCTATATTCTGTGAGATAGCATCTGCAGTTCCACGATATACATCAAGTCCGGCATCTGCTTTTTCACGCGGCGGAAGTACGAATACTCCTGAGTCCTTTGAATCGAGACCCCATCTCCTGCCTGCTGCCACATAGCTGTTAAGAAGTACTGATTCATACTGCGTCAATACGCCGATCACATCGATTCCGCTGTTCGCACAATTGCTGAGCGGAAAATCAATGATCCTGTATTTGCCGCCAAACGAAACGGCAGGTTTTGCGACCTTATTTGTCAGATCCTTAAGACGACTCCCGCGTCCACCAGCCAGGATCATCGCCAACATTTCATTCTGTTTCATTCAAGATCCCCCTTCTACTCATATTATTGAACTCCATGTGTCTATTTTACTACAATATGGCGCATGATGCTCACTTTTTTATGATAAATCAGGGTCTCAGTTTGATTGCTGATACATCAACTGATTGTCTCTGAATCTGCATCTGTCTCTACATCTGCATCTGTAACTGCATCTGTAACTGCATCTGAATCTACACCTGTCTCCAGACTTGATGATGCGGATACTGCAAGTTTCTTATACTCTATTGAAATCAGTATGACTGTAAGTATCATAGAAAGTATATCTGCCAGTGGCGCTGACCATAAAGCTCCCACGATTCCGTAATGAATAGGCAGGATAATGACTGCGGGGATCAGGAAAAATATATCTCTTGATAACGAAAGCAGTGTAGCCTTGATCGGCTTCCCGATAGACTGTAGAAAGATACAGCTTGATTTCTGAATACTTCCTAGCAGTATACCGCCCAGATATATGC
>JAGPKJ010000154.1 GCA_018053995.1 Lachnospiraceae bacterium
TGCTCTTTTCCTGGGCTCTTATCGCAATATCTGCAAAAGAAAAGAGCCGTCTCCTTACTCGGCGATAGTTATCTATCGTTCTAAGAAGATGAGGCTCTGATGTTACGGGCGTTCCTCAATTTTGATCACGCAGGCGTACCATCACGTATATGGAGTTCTTTGATGCAACCTGCGAATCATACAATATCATTAAGTCAAACATCATTCAATAATCATTGTGCTAAATGTGCCTTAACGGTAACCAAATTCTCGAAAAGGGGTTTCATGTGGGGAGTATTCCAGATGCATTTCGGAAAAGGTGTGCAGTTCAGCTGTTTGCTTTGCGGTATTCTTCATACCTCTCTGATATATGATCTGCAAGTTTCGGTGACATAGGAAACGTATTTCCATCATCAAGGATCACTTCTTTTTCTCCCATAGTCTTGACATGACTCATGGAGACTGCTTCAAATCTGGATATCTGTACGAAACTATTACGTGGCAGCATCTTGAGTATGCCCGCTATCGACATATATACACTGTAATCACTTGCTGCCGTATGAATGATAAGCTGTCTTCCGCTTGTTTCTATATAAATGATATCTGATACGTATATCTTTTCCTGTACCCTTTCGCAGTTCACTTCTATTGAACGAGTACGTGAATACCTGTTCATTATCTTATCCATGATCTCATCGAACTTTGATTCCTCTAACGGTTTTCTCAGATATGAGAATGCATTGACTTCAAAGGCGTCCGCTGCATATTCGTTGCTGCTTGTGATGAACACGATGTCGCTCTTTACATGTTCACTGCGCAGTTTCTTCGCGAGTTCTATTCCGTTCATGCCGCTCATAAATATATCGAGAAATAAGATGTCCGGTCCTTCTTTTCCTGCTATTCCACTGATCAGACCATCAGCCGAATCATACTCCTCTATACTATTTTCCACGTTATATGCGGAAACATACTTCTCTATCATCGACAAGATCACTTTTCTGTCGATCTTTTCATCATCACATACTGCAATTCTGAACATATCCCGATTCCTCCATCACTGATTGGCTATGACACTTCGTATATTGTTAAGCAGTTCATCATAATCTTTAAGCATTATATCATGATGTTCTCTGATATACTCTATATCTCCGCATCCTGCCGCTTCTTCCAAAAGTCTTGCTTCATCTGACACTTTATCTGCTCCGAGCATCTTTGAAGTGCTCTTTAGTGAATGAACACTGATCCTGTAGTCTGTCCAGTTCTCTTCATTATATGTATTCATTATCATCTCATGACGTTCCGATGAGACATAGTCGCTCAGAAGCTCTATAAACATCTCCGGGCTGTTCATACAGTAGACGGTTCCTTCATCCGTATCAAGGTACTGCTTCAGCTTTGCGATCGTGTCAAATATCTTTCCTGATGGTCTCTGCACTGCGTCTGGCTCGGTCTCATTCTCCTCCTGCCAATCATCTTCATCTTCAAGTATAAGTTCCTCTGGCAGAAATCTTATCATGACTTCCCGAAGTTCGGCTTCAACGATCGGCTTGGCAATATATGCAGCAAATCCAAGACTAAGATACTCTTCCTTCGCACCCATTACTGCATTTGCCGTAAGCATAATAACGGGTGTATCTTTATTCTTTCCCTCTGTATCTTTTTTCATAAGTGCGTATGTCTCGGCTCCACTGAGTCCCGGCATCATATCATCCATAAATATCATATCGTAATAACGTTCACCGATCATCTTCAGGCATTCTTCACCGTTCTGTGCCGTGTCCATTGATATGCCGGTCTCATTTATCAGACCACGCATCACCTTGAGATTCATCGGTACGTCATCAACCGCAAGTATCCTTGCATCAGGCGCCCTGAACCACTTGACCGTATCAGTCTCTTCCGTTCTGCTCGTGCCCGTCTGCTTTTCAGCTTCGCTTACAGTTACCGTATCTTTCGGGATTCCCTGTAATATCCTGACCGTAAATTTCGTTCCCTGTCCATATATGCTCTCAACGCTGATATTTCCATCCATGATCTCAATTAGTTTCTTTGTCAGCGAAAGTCCAAGACCTGTGCCCTCGATTCCTCTGTTCTTTGACTCATCGAGTCGCTGATATGGTCTGAACATCTTGTCCTGCTCTTCTTTGCTTATGCCCACACCGGTATCTATAACATCTAGTTCCAGGATCACGCTATCTTCTTTATCCGTCCTGATCTGTCCGGCTGACAGTGTTACACTTCCTGTCACTGAATATTTTACTGCATTTGTCAGAAGATTAATGATTATCTGCCGTATACGTTTTTCGTCACCGATAAGCATGTATGGCATAGACGGATCACATACCGCTTTAACTGTCAGTTTCTTTTCCTGCGCTCTTATTATGATAAGATTATAGCAGTCATCTATAAGCGATCGTATACAGTATGGCTCTCTCTTTAGATCTATCTTGCCTGATTCTATATCTGAAAAATCAAGAATATCGCCAATACTTGACAATAGCGTATCACCGGCAGTCTTTATGTCACGGGCATATCCTGTCACAACATCGTCATCACATTCCCTGAGGATCATATTGTTCATCCCCAGAACTGCGTTCGCCGGGGTTCTTATCGCATGTGACATATCTTTAAGGAACTGCGTTCTTTCACTGTTCTGCTGCATCATATTCAGTTCCTCGCGTTTGCTCTGCTTCTGGAACTTGTTGAATCCTATGATGCTTTCTATGCAAACCAGAAGTGCTGCCGTTCCCATACCGACACACGCGAACCATTCCCTCTGATATACATACAGGATGACATCAAATAGCATTCCGGCTCCCAGAATGCATATTCCGACAAGGCCATATACATATCTGTGATATCTGTGATCTTTCTTATTTTCCGAATTATGTACCTCCAAAGCAAATAAATACATAAGATATAAGCCGCATGCTGCTTCACATACGAATGCTATCATCTGCATATAGTCACTATCACTGTTATCAAACAACATTATGATCGCTGCCGCATATTCTGCTGCCACTGATAAAGACACCGCAAATATCATACTTCCACGATACTTATCGCCGAGTTCCGCATATCCATACAGCAGCATCGGTATGATTATAAGGAAACTGCCAAGATAATAATAAACCTGCGCAAAATTCAGATTTGACAAGAACGACTGATTCATGCGGCATTCCATTATCAGCCATACGCCCATCGCCATCATATAGATCGCCAGATACATAAAACGCTTTGTTTCTTCTCTCCTTGTAAACATCAGCCAGTTCATAAGCATTACTATCCCGACTACCAGATTGAGCAGTCCGGAAATAAGTGTAATAATGTTCCATGCAGTGATGTGATATATGATCGTGCTGAGTTCTCCGATAAAAATGCTTTCAAGACATCCGGCAAAACCGTCACTCTGCGATGTTAATGTGATCTTAAGCTCTTTCCCGCGATCAGTTTTGTAACATTTTATGATATACCATTTCATCGGAAGATGAGAAGAGCTCCCCATGTATGTTCCGACTCTTCTGCCACCTATATAAACGACCATATCCTGTTTCATACAATAGATCACGAGAGAACTTCCATCCGAAATTGTATCCGGTATGATCGATTTGAGCGTTATCTTTTCATTCCGCGGAACGTCAACGTACGTCGGCAATGTAACTTTTGAAGATGTACCATCTGCTCTGATGAGGGTACACTCGTCGTCTATACGGTTAAACTCCCCGTTCCACCAGCCATCATGTGAATGCGGCATCAGCCTGCT
>JAGPKJ010000155.1 GCA_018053995.1 Lachnospiraceae bacterium
GTACTGCGCAAGTTACTGCCCGATATGCTGGTTTCGTTCATGAGTTCTCCTTTCATAAATACGCCGCCCATGATTCGACGGCATATATCGATAACCATCTTCTTTGTTTTATGATGTCATATCTGTAAAATGAAATCAATGTAATTAGGTCTCGATGATATGTAATTTTGTTGCAAGGCATCATAACAAAATTACTGATTTTGACACACACATCATAATAAAAATATAGTATGATTATATAAGGATCAAATAGAGATGTTGATGTTGCACATAACCTCGAGTTGATTATACTAAATATACCCGCATACGATATTTTCTTATATTGGCGTTGGACAGTCGCAGCACAGAGGCGAAAAATGAAGACATACAAGCATAGCAAAAAAGCATCACAGCGTTCGCTCGTTTCGCTATCAGTGATAAATGTGGGTGAGCAGAAATGTGTGCCGTCATATAAATGGGGACCTGGCGTTAGAGATCATTATCTGATCCACTATATCGTTTCGGGCAAAGGGATATACCGCGTTCACGGAGAGACATTCCACCTTTCGGCAGGCGATGTGTTTCTCGTTCTGCCAAATACAGAAGTAGAATATTCAGCTGACAGTAATGATCCGTGGACATACAGATGGGTCGGATTCGCAGGAACGGATGCAGCTGCAATGGTAGATTCGACTGATTTTTCTCCGGCAAGACCGATACTTGAAAAACCGGCATTTGGTTCGGAATTGTCCAAAGATCTACGGAAAATAAATGAGTCATTCGGAAGCTCGTTTCGTGACGCGGTTGAGATGACGGGAAGACTATATCTTGCGCTCGGACTGTTTATGCACAGGACAGCAGCAGAGGGGATCCCTGTTGATGAGGAACGGGTAAATGTCAGAAAAGCATGCGAGTTTTTTGACTCACACTATTCATATGGTATAACAGTAAGAGAAGCGGCAGATTATACTGGGGTCAGCCGCAGCACTCTTTACCGGCAGTTCATGAATGCACTTGGAGTATCACCGAAGCAGTATCTTGATGATTTCCGTATGAGAAAAGCATGTGCACTGCTTAAAGATACAAGACTTACAATAGGTTCTGTATCTGCTTCAGTAGGCATCGAAAGTCAATTCTATTTTACAAAAGTTTTTCGAAAATTCATGATGATGAATCCGACAGAATACAGGAATCAGAGGAGAGTGGATATATGAGCAGAAAAACATCAAAAAAGATCAGGCCTAACGGTGAAAATATATTTGCCATAGTATTTCTTCTGATGTTCATTGGAGTGATATGCGCGTCGTATCGTTCGATGGGCGTTAAGCCATATAATGGATCATCGCTTGTGGATTTCTCGGAAGGCTGGACGGCAGAAGACGGAAGTCAGACTGAGCTGTCTGATATTCATGAAGTGGCAACGGCAAGTGGTGGCAAAGCGGAGATCACAAATTACATTCCACAGGATGTAACTACGGCGACCGAACTTAACTTCAGGAGCAGAGCGGTCTTCTTTGAAGTATATATAGGTAATGAAGAGGTATACAGATATTATCCGATGATTGGTCATCTATGTGGAAGGTCATATGGGAGTACATTTCATCATATCCATATTCCTGCAGGGAGCGACGGAGAGAGCATAAAGATCATAGCGGAACCTATATATGATGATGACAGCTGCTTTTTTAATATGATGAAACTGGGAGATTCAGGAGATTTTTATCAGTGGTTCATGGGGAATCATTTTCTGTCATTTCTGCTGAGCATAATCATTTTCTTTTTTGGAATAATAATCCTTTTATTTGCCATACTAGTAAGAAATGACGACAGAGTTGTCATTAACCTTATATCGCTTGGATTTCTTGCGATGCTCTCGGGGGTATGGTCAGCGCTGCAGACGCTTGTTCCGCAGATGATATTTGGAAATCAGGAGTTATGTCAGGGACTTAATTATCTGGCACTCATCATGCTGCCATATCCGGCGGTCTGCTTCTTTAATTCAATGCTTAATAAACCGAAGAAGATATATGAGACAATATCACTTTACATTACACTTGGCGGCCTTTTGGTGTGCGAAGTACTAAATATTGCCAGGATCAACGATTTTCATGAGATGCTTCCTGTCATACATAGCAGTGAACTTACAGCGCTCGTGATCATTATCGTAGCAATCATTTTTGATATGAAAAATAAAGATGAGTCATCGGATACAGATAAAGTTATGTTTATCGCATTTGGATTCTTTGTTATATGTGCGCTGATAGACATGCTTAGATACGTATTATCAGATAACGGAGTGGATGATAACGGATTTTTTATACGGATAGGGTTCTTTATATGTATCTTTGCAATGGCATATAGGTCAATACGTAATCTGATAAATTTCATGAAACTAGCGGCGCAGACTGAGACGATAAAGAAGATCGCATATTCAGACGCGCTTACAGGAGTTCCGAACCGTGCAGCTTTCGTACATGAAGAATCAATACTACAGAAGTTGAATGATGACGACGACCGTAAAGAGATGATAATCTGTCAGATGGATCTGAACAACCTGAAGAAGGCAAATGATCTGTATGGTCACAGATGCGGGGATGAACTTATAATGCGGGCTGCAAATGTGATAAACGTATCTTTTGGAGATATAGGAACATGTTATCGCGTCGGCGGAGATGAGTTTACGGTGTTTGTTATCAAGGAGCCTGTCAGAGAGAACTGTGAAAAGGCGTTACAGCATATGCAGGATATGGAGAAAGAGTATAATTCAAGAAAGGAAGTAAAGGTTCCGCTCAATATAGCATACGGTTACGCGCTTGCTGTAGTCGGAAGCGGTACATCGATCGAGCATGCAGAGCGCAAAGCAGATGATAATATGTATGAGATGAAGAGAAGGATGAAAGAAAACAGTCTGGTAGCAGGGGGAAGCGTGAAATGAAAGAAATGAAAAGAAGGAAGGACACAGTTTACCAATGGGGGAAAGAGTGATATGAAAAGAGGGAAGGGATTATGCCTGACAGTGATAGCGGTGATTTTCCTTATGATAGCGGCGCCGCAGACAGTTATGGCAGAGGATAATAATCAGGGACTTACGCCCCAGCAGATCGCACAGGAAGCATATAAAGACTATATCATCGTCGGATATACATCGCAGGACGCATTTGACAGAGTGAAATATAATCTTCAGCCTCTTGTTGCGATAAAGCATGCGAATGCACAGTCAGTTCAGCAATTCGTCAACATGGATATCGTAAATATGCGCAATACCGTTGTGCCGTCAATGGGCAAGACACCGGAACAGATCGTTCAGGAAGCGTACGCAGCCTATATCGCGAGCGGAATGACTTCTGCTCAGGCATATGCACGTGTTCAGGCTACGCTCGTAAACCTTACGAATGGAAGGATAAACTAAACAGATCAATTACATTGTGTGATGCAGCTTGTGACCTTTCACAATGAATAGCAGGTCAACAACGCAGGTAATAACTGCAAAGAGAAACATGATCGAGAAAAACTGGAAGAATGTTATAAACGTGCTGCCTATACGAGAACCAAGTGACTGATTGACTTGCATCTTTCCGTGAGCCATATCAGTCATATTTTTATGCCCGTCTTCAGCATCATTATTCATAGCAGTATTGTCATTTGCATCAGCATCTTCATTCTTGGCAGTACCATCATTTACATCCGCATCTTCAATCTTGGCAGTATTTTCAGTGGTGTTGCTTTTGTTCTG
>JAGPKJ010000156.1 GCA_018053995.1 Lachnospiraceae bacterium
CCATCAAACTGCTCTTCATAAGCACTATATCCGCCGCATCCATCGCAACATCAGTACCCGCGCCTATCGCCATCCCGGTATCCGCCGTGACGAGTGCCGGCGCGTCATTAATGCCGTCGCCAATCATTATCACACCAGAAGACTTGGCATGCCCCGCTTTTCCGCCATCTCCGCTACAGTGCTCAGCAGCCGCTTTTTCATCTCTGCTATAACGCTTCACTACAGCCGCTTTGCCGTCTCTGCTATAGCGCTTCACTACAGCCGCTTTGCCGTCTCTGCTATAGCGCTTCACAACATCCGCTTTTTCGTCCGGCATCACGCCTGCGATAACCTCATCTACACCGGCCAGTGCCCCTATCGCGTTAGCCGTAGTCTCATTGTCTCCGGTTAACATAACTGTGTGAAGACCCATGCTCTTCATTTCACGTAAAGCCTCTACCGAATCATCTCGTATCGAATCAGCCACGGCTATGATCCCGAGTATCTTATTTTCCTTGGCAAATAAGAGGGGTGTCTTGCCATCTGCGGATAACTGCATAGCCTTCTTTGTGATATTCTCAGGCACGCTCATCACAGACGAAATATACTTCAAGCTGCCGCCATAGACAATCTGTCCGTCAAGCTCACCCGTGAGCCCGTTTCCCGGAAGTATCGTGATATCACAGATTCGCGGCATATAGGGAAATGATGTACTGCCCGTTGCTGCTTCTGTTTTCAGTGTATCTGCATGTAATCTGCTTATACCAGCAGCATTATCTGCGTTAATACCCTGCTGCTTCGCTTTCGCGATTATCGCCCTGGCAAACGGATGCTCACTTTCAGATTCAAGCGCGGCCGCAATGCCCAGAAGACGTATTCTCTCTTCAAAATAATCATCTTTACCTGACAGGCTGCAATCATATGTAATATTCATATGATCATCATCTGATCTCGTGTCAAAAGTCATATCTGATACTGTTACTTTACTCAGTGATATCATATCCGTGATTTCTCCCAGTGATATCACATCCGTGACTTCCGGCTGCCCGCTCGTGATAGTTCCCGTCTTGTCAAGCAAAACTGTTCCTGCTCGTCCTGCATTTTCAAGAGCTTCAGATGTTTTATAAAGTATACCGTTTCTTGCTCCAACACCATTTCCGACCATGATAGCCACCGGCGTTGCAAGTCCGAGTGCACACGGGCAGCTTATCACCAGAACAGTTATTGCCCTCGCTATAGCAAATCCGATATCTCCGCCTGCAATAAGCCATCCTGTAAACGTTATGCCCGCTATTATCATAACGGTCGGAACAAATATCCCTGACACCTTATCCGCGATTCTTGCGATCGGAGCCTTCGTTGATGCCGCATCCGAGACTGTTCTGATTATCTTTGAAAGTGTCGTATCCTCTCCGACACGTGATGCACGACATCTTATATATCCTGTTTGATTTATTGTACCGGACGTAACCTCGTCGCCTGCCGCTTTATCCTTCGGAACACTCTCGCCCGTGATTGCAGCCTCATTTACCGACGTCATTCCTTCAAGTATCACTCCATCGACCGGAATGCTCCCGCCGGGATACACAACGAAGATATCGCCTGTCTTCACATCACTTATCGGCACCTCATGCTCATCATTTGCAGTATTGTCTGCGCTAGCCAGCGTGTTGTCCTGTGTGTTGTCCTGTGTATCGTCCCGTTCCGGCTTGTCACTCACGATTATCGCAGTCTGCGGCGCAAGCTTCATAAGGCCTTTCAGCGCATCAGTCGTCCTGCCCTTAGACATCGCCTCAAGCATCTTGCCTATCGTAATGAGCGTCGGTATCATCGCGGCTGATTCAAAGTAAAGATTCATACCATATCTCATCACCGTACTGCTATCGCCATTTCCCATGGCAGTTATCATTATAAACAATTCTACAAGTGAATATCCAAATGATACTGATGAGCCAAGTGCTACGAGCGTATCCATATTCGGAGCGCCATGAAAGAGAGATCTGAAACCCGACGTAAAGAAGTCACGGTTTATGATCATTACCATTATCGTAAGAAGCATTTCCGCTGTTGCCGAAAAGACCATGTTGTCAAATACAATAGGCAACGGAAATCCGAACATCATATGTCCCATGGAAATATACATGAGTGCCAGCAGAAATACGATTGAAGTGATCAGCCTCTTCTTAAGTCTGGGAGTAGTCGTATCCCTTAGTGCTTCCTCCTCCTGAGCGTAGATACTGGTATTCTGCGCTACTGATGGTTCATATTTTTCGCTTCCGGATATATCATCAGCACTAACAGGCTTTATTTCCGAATGATGTACAGATTCACCGCCAGCACCAAATATTCTCGCGCCATATCCCGCATCCGTTACAGCCTTTATAACATCATTATCCGAAGCGCTGCCTTTCACTCCCATTGAATTAGTAAGCAGATTCACAGCACAGCTGTCAACTCCCGGCACCTTTGATACAGCCTTCTCAACGCGTGCCTGACATGCGGCACAGCTCATACCCGTAACAACATATCTGCGCAAACAGCTATCAATATCTTTTGATTCCTGCGTCATTTCATTACCTTCCAAATCGCATTCACAAGTTAATCCTTAATCCGTCTTCTATCTATCTTCTATATTCTATCTATCTTCTATATTCTATCTATCTTCTATATTCTATCTATCTTCTATCCATCTTCTCATCTATTATAAGCTTATCTTATCCCGATCAGCATGATCATTCTTGCCTGCGCTGAATACTTCATTGCACATTCCCCAATAGATGTGCATGATGTCTGCTTACCGCCGTGGGCATTATGCATCGTAAAGTATGCACCACACTCTTTCTCCGGCAGAGCCGCGCTGATCGTCGTATCGCTGCCGGGCTGATGACATATCTCTTTCGTTATCGCCATAGTATGCACGCCCTTCGAAATGTCATGTCTATCATTATACAGTATCAGTATAAACGCCGTGAATCTACTGCCGTATTCATCGAATTCGTTAGTATCCGTCGTCGCCCATGTCCTGAATCCACGGCAAATAAAATATTCCTTCAGCGCATGCGGCGATGTTCCGAATCTCCCGCGCATCGTCATCCCATTCAGTTCAAAATACATAATGAGCTTAGGCAGCGATATCCTCTTTGTACCGCCATACAACTCATTCAGCACATTATAAGCCGCAATGACTTCGCACCCGGAATAAGCCGTGCTGCATACCCCGAATCTCATTTTCCACAGAGATGCCTGATTCTCAATAAATCCGTCCTTAGTACAGACATCTCTGCGGATCATCTTCCATACTTTCAGATTCTTCCTATAGTCCGAGCACGCTCTTTCAAAACTGTAATCGTCAATGCTGCCCATCAAGTGGAACCCCCGCAACACCGTTCTATCCGAAACGCATTCCGGGATAAATGAAAGAAATCGCTTTTTAATTTTATTCACCTTACTCGTTGCCATCATCTTCTATATGTTCTCTCCACAAAAGCCCATCCTGATTTTAATAAATCATCCCAAAAACACCCTGCATTATACCTTGCAGGGTGTCTGGTCTTATCGCTCATCGTTCATCATGAAATCAATGCTGGATATATGATCATTGCACTACAGTGTCTTTTTTACGTCCATATCTTTTCATATATGATCTTGCAGTCTCTTTGTCAAATCCCATCAGTTCCAATTGTCTTTCAATACCATCTTCCGGCATCGAAT
>JAGPKJ010000061.1 GCA_018053995.1 Lachnospiraceae bacterium
ATCCTGAACCTGCTTTTTAAGCGGATCTGTCAGTTCTGTACGGACATCAGGTGTCTGTGTGACCGCTTTTTTTGCTGTCTGAATATCCTTTCCAAGACTTGATATCTCGACCTGATCGGTCTTTCCAGTCTTGCTGACGCTCTGTGTCTTCTTCAGCTTGCTGTCATTGTATATCTGCTGAATCTGATTATAGGCTTCTATACGCATATCACATCCTCCTTTCCCTCATATATGCACTATTGTACTGCAAATCACTTCACATGCATCTTACAACTTTTTGATTCTTCGTCATACATATATTCATCTTCATAACTTTTATCGGTATTATTTTCAAAAACTTTACAACGCAAATACAGAAATAAAAAAAACTTCCGCCGGCAGGTTCTCTCCCGTCAGCGGAAATCTTTAATTTGTTATAAAACGATGTGAGTGTCAAAAGAAATTATTTTGATATCAGATTTTCAGTCACATATCTGATCGTGCCTTCTTCATATGGCACTTTAAGCCCTACGCTGTGAAGCATCTCAGGATAGAACCTCGCGGCTGACATCTTGCAGAGCTTCAGGTAACTGTCAAATGCTTCCCTGTAATCCTTCTTCATCCATATGCGATACTGGAAAGCACACAACTGTGAAAGTACATAATCTATATAGTAAAATGGAAGGCTGTAGATATGGTGCTGTTTCTGCCAGAAACCTCCATTCATAAGATACGTGTTCTCTGAATAATCCTGATGCGGTCTATACTCTTTCTCAAGACGAGCCCATGTACTTCTCCTCTCAGATGGCGTCATGTCCGGATTTTCGTAGACTATATGCTGGAACTCATCTACCATTGTGCCATATGGTACAAAAGCTATCGCGTCGTCAAGATGCATCTCGCGGTATCTGTCCGCATCCTTCCCGAAGAAAAGCTCCATATGCGGTTCTGTAAAGAATTCCATCGACATGCTGTGTATCTCAGCCGTATCCATAGTAATCTCTGAATGTTCTCTGATCGGATCCTTCGCAGCGATATATCCCTGAAATGCATGTCCGCATTCATGTGTTATAACATCAACATCACTGCTGCTTCCGTTGAAATTAGCAAATATAAAAGGTGCTTTGTAATCCGGGATATATGTCATATATCCGCCGGCCTGCTTTGTCTTTTTGCCAAGTACATCAAAAAGATCATGTTCCATCATGAAATCCATGAACTCTTTAGTCTCAGGCGAAAGCTCTCCATACATCTTCTGTCCGTTCTTAAGTATCTCTTCCGGAGTTCCAACCGGTTTCGGATTGCCTTCCTTAAAATACACACCTTCATCATAATACGACAACTTCTCGACACCGATGCGTGCTCTTCTCTCTTCATGCATCTTCTCGGCAAACGGGACAAATTCTTTCTTTACCATATTACGAAGCTGCTCAATCTCGCTTCGAGTATAGCTGTTACGGTTCATTCTATAGTAGCCAAGTTCGACATAATCTTTATATCCCATCGCACGAGCCTGCGCGGTACGATTCTTTACAAGCAGATCATATATCTCATCAAGTTCATCCGCATTATCTTCAAGAAAACCTGTAGTCTTCTCCCATGCCTCTTTGCGGACACTGCGGTCAGCTCCTGTCCTGTACGGATTAAGGAGTGAGATATTAAGTGTCTCACCGTGCCAATCGATCTTTGCGCTAGCAAGAAGTTTCTCATATCGCGTAGCAAGTGAATTCTCCTCCTGCATAAGCGGTATGATCTTCTCATTCATTGATTTTTTTGCAATCTCTATATTCTTGAATGCGACCGGTCCGATCTTCTCTTCAAGATAATCACGATACGGAGAATCGTACATAAGTCTTGAATATTCAAGCTGGATATTGCTTATCTGCGGGTTCACAAGATCCCAATAATCGTTCTCTTTCTCATAGAACTCATCTGTCACATCAATGCTGTGTCTGATATAAGCTATCTGATACTCCGTCATTACATGATCACTCAGTATATAAAATCTCTCATGTACCTTGAACTGCTCTTCACCGTTCTTTGCTTCCTTAAAATCAGATATGATCTTTCCCATCTGCTTTTTATAATCTTCTATGTCAACTCTTTCATATGTAAGATCTACAAACTTTCCGAAATCCATTTCCTGCTCCTTTATGATCAAAAAATAATTATTGCGCAATCCTATAAACACTCTGAATCATCAGTTTGCTTTTCCGTTCTCGCTGAGGATCGTATTCTCGAAAACAAGACTCGCTCCTCCGATAAGAGCATTTCCCTCTTCTGAAGGTCCTTTTATATTTACCTTCCATCCGTCATACGGATGAAGTCCATTTACTGAATTGTTCAATCCGTCATAGAGTTTTTGTCCAATCTGAGACGGGATGACACCTGCGATAACGATATCATTTATATCGATAAATAATGACATATTTGCGATTGCGACCGAAAGATACGGTACAAGATAATTCACAGCCTTATCCACTTCTTTATCTGTAAGCTTATTTTCTTTAGAGAAATCAATACCAATATGTTCCTTTATCGCTTCGAGAGTGATCTTCTGTCCAAGGATCTCCTTATGGTCAGCATTGATCGGAGATATTATCGAATTTTCAAATTCTCCGCCTCTGTATGTACATCCCATGAGCATCTGACCATCCACGCAGATCCCGGCGCCGATTCCCGTACCCATGTATATGTATATAAGACTATCATTTTCTCTTACCGCTGCTGTCGCATACATCTCACCTCCGCAGGCAAGATTGACATCATTATCTACATAGATCGGAAGTTTGATCTTATCTGCGAATGGGCTCATTGCTTCTTCAAATGGAACATCAGTCACACCTATCAGATTGCTGTTAAGGATGATCTTTTTATTCGGATCTACCGCGCCTGGCAGTCCGACACCAACTCCAAGTATCTTGTCGCCATATTTGCTTATCATGGTATTCAGTTCATCAGCGACTTTACCTATAGCATCATGATCCTTTATGTCAATTCCATCATCTATCCTGAACTCCACAAGCTCGCCCGCAAGGTTCACAATACCGTACTCGACAAAATTGCCTTCAAATATCACGCCCGCACCATAATATGACTTTGTATTAAGGTGAAGAAGACGACTCTTTCTTCCAAGTCCGCCCTTTCCGGGTATAAGGTCATTTTCAATAACGATATTACGGGAAATAAGATAATCTACCGCCTTGCTCGCGGTCGGAAAGCTCATATCCGTTCTCCGCACGATCTCAGCGCGCGAAAGTTCCTTTTCCTTTACAAATAGATCAAATATCTTTTTTCTGTTCTCAATTTTCAGATAATCTGGAGCGTATTTTAGCATTTTTACCACACTTTCATTTTTCAAATAATTCCACTTCGGTGTCTAATGTACACGTATTCTATCACATTAATTATAGAAGAGCAATAATAATTAGTGCTTATTAAGGCGGTGTCTAGGCTTATTTTAGCAATACTTTATTTGCAGAATTGCATAAATATCCATTAAAAGCAAAACAATCCATAACACAATAGTATAATGATAACCTTCAACACTCATATCATCATAATGACAATATGTGAAAAATATATGAAAACGTAATTAATAATTTGTTAATACACATACTTTATGACTCATTGTGACTCATTTATTGCAAAAAACAGACACGGATAAATCCGTGCCTGCTATCACCTGCTGAAAATTCTGATTATACACCCTTACTTTTGATGCCGTATCATTCTGATCTATTCCGTGTCTGTCAGCTTTCCGACAAACTCACGTATCCTGTCATCATCTGAGTCAAGCACTTCTTCCGGAGTTCCCTGTCTCTGAATATAGCCATGTTCCATAAAGAGTACTCTGTCGGATACTTTTCTTGCGAAATTCATCTCATGAGTGACTATTATCATTGTCATATGTTCACTTGCAAGCTGTTTTATCACGTTCAGAACATCTTTCGTGAGCTCCGGATCAAGTGCCGATGTAGGTTCATCAAAGAAAAGTATCTGCGGATCAAGTGCAAGTGCTCTCGCAATCGATACACGTTGCTGCTGTCCTCCGGAAAGCTGACACGGATACGCATTTTCCTTATCCGCAAGTCCAAACTGTTCGAGCAGATCACGCGCACGCTTCTCTGCATCTTTCAAGGGAACCTTCTGAACATGAACAGGTGCATCGACTATATTCTTCATTACCGAATAATGCGGAAAGAGATTAAAATTCTGAAACACAAGTCCAAAGTAATTGTGAATTTTTTTAAGTTCATTCTGCGAGGTGTATACGCTCTTTCCTTTTTCATCGCGACATACTGTCTCACCCATATACGACATATCCCCGCCATCTATATTTTCCAGCAATGTCGCGCATCTGAGCAATGTTGATTTTCCTGAACCGGAAGGTCCTATTATGGATATCACCTCTCCCTTATTTACACAAAGCGATATATCCTTAAGGACTTCTGTTCCGTCAAAAGATTTTCTTATATGATTCATTTCAAATAAAACATCTGACATTATCATCTCTCCACAGCATTAAACTGTTCACAGCCTGCGATCGTTATGTCTCTCTGCAAGACGTCTGTTCGTCATTACCTGTAATCGCAATGTTTTTCCGCAAGACATCTGTCCGTCACAGCTTGTAATAACTGAATTTTTTCTCTATCTTTTCCATAGATACCGCAACTATAAGATTGAAGACGTAATAGTATATCCCTGCAACAATCAACGGCAATATCGTTGTATCCGCAGACGCGATCAGCTTTGCCGTAGTGAACATCTCCATCACTGCTATGACTGACGCAAGAGATGTATCTTTTACAAGCGTTATTATCTCATTTGTTACAGCTGGAAGTATCCTCTTTATTACCTGTGGAAGGACTATTCTGAAAAAAGTCTGACTCTTTGAATAGCCAAGTACATTCGCTGCCTCATACTGTCCGTTCGGCACAGCTTCAATACCGCCGCGGTATATCTCAGCGAAATATGCTGAGTAATTGATAACAAATGCGATTATGACTGCCGTGAATCTATAGCTCGGTCCTACCTTTGCCTTAAAAATATAATACGGTGCGAAATAGACCGCAATCAGCTGAAGCATCAGCGGCGTTCCACGCATTATCGATATATACACCTTTACTATCGTCTGGATCAGCCTGTTCTTTGACATTCTTCCAAAGGCTACGATGAGCCCAAATGGAAGTGAAAAGGCAAGTGTCAGAAGAAAGATTGATATTGAGACAAGAAGCCCCTTGGCAAGCTCTGTACAAATATAAAGCATTGCGTTCCTCCAAGATTAATTATTTATTCTCGTATTTATCCATGCAAAGATAATCTGTAAGCTTATATTTTTCTGCAAGTTCCTTAACTTTTCCATCATCATAAAGTTTATATAAATCTGCCTGTACTTTATCGCAAAGCTCTGTATTACCTTTTTTGAATCCTATCCCATACTGTTCCGTTGCAAGAAGGTCATCAAGCATCTTATATTTGTCGCCTCTTGATGAAATCTGATATGACGCGACACCGATATCCATTGCAACGCATTCAACTCCGCCTGATTCCAGATCCATAAATGCCGTATTGTAATCATCATACTGAACGAGATTACCAAAGCTCTTCTTCAGATCCGCATTTTCATCCTCATTAAGAGCACTTAGCGCTGATGAATCCTTCTGAACTCCGACCTGTTTTCCCTTAAGATCTGCAGGCGTACTGATCCCGGAATCTGATGCGACTACATACACCTGGCTGTTATCAATATAAGGATCCGACCATGTGTAATCATCTTCTCTTCCATTTATCGTAAACCCGTTCCATATACAGTCGATTGCGCCTGATGAAAGTTCCATATCCTTTGCATCCCAATCGATGGGCTGCTTTATAAGTGTCCAGCCTTCAAGATCGCAGACTTCCTGTGCAAGTTCCAGATCAAAACCTGTATATCCGCCTTTTCCGTCCGAATATCCATAAGGCGGAAAACTTGCGTCGAACCCGACTATAAATGTTTTATCATCATTAGTTACCGATACAGCTTTTGTATCATTTTCTGCTGTGCTCTTCTTATCTGTACTTCCACATCCTGTAAGACATCCTGCCGCGACGCTCGCACACAGAAGTGCAGCTGTTATCTTCATCTTTCCCCGTCTCATAATGTATTCCTCCATATCGAATCTTTTTTGTTTTATTGTGCTTCGACCCTTAGCGTGTTGCTTTGTTTTGTTATGCCTCGTACTTTAGCATATTAGCGATTTAGCATAGTGAAGTGAGCTAATAATATCATGGCTCAGTCCTGACTGTCAACACTTGATAAAACGATGATCATCACTCTTGCAACATATCGTCTTTACAGATGACTGATGTACCTGGCGAAATACCATATTCTTTTTTGTACGCTCTGTAGAACGCAGAATAATTACCAAATCCGCATCCAAAGCACGCCTGCGTCGCTGCCGTTCCTGATCTGATCATATTTCTAGCCATAAGGAGACGCTTTGATGAAATATAATTTCCAACTGTGCCGCCTGTCTCATCACGAAATATATGCATAAGATAGTACCTGTTTATATAAAAATGCGATGAAAGCTTTTCAATGCTCAGGTCTTCAGTAAGATGTGCGTTTATATAGTCGATTATCTCTAATGCTCTTCCGCCATATTCCCGGCTCACATATTCAGTATCTTCGTCCATTGCGGCTCTATTAAGTTCTATCATCATCTCGATAAACCTTGTCCTGTCATATAGACTGGCCGCAAATCTGCCGGAACTGCTATCCAGTTCTGCGGACTCAAAACTGCGGACGCTCTGCCACAGCCTGCTCTTAATAACTGCCGGCATGCGGAACACATATTCAGATTTCGAGGCCGCATTATCGAAACATGTTCCAAGATCACATCCGCTGCCACAAAATGATGATAAAAACAATGGATCGATATAGACTATGATCCTCTCATAGATATCTGTGCCATTCACTTCCGGTCTGTGCATCAGTCCTGACTTCACAAGCACTATATCATTAGGTTGAAGGTGATAAGCCCTGCCCTCGATACGATATGTTACATCGCCCTTGATAAGTATATATATCTTGTCAAAATCATGATAGTGATACTCATATTCCGTACCGGCATGATCAGTAAGATGAAAACATATATAATCTTTATTCAGATATCCACGTTTCTGTCTTGTGATATTCTCCTGCGTCAGGCTCTCCTTGCTAATTATACTATTTTTCTTATTACTTCGTTTATCTATTCTGCTTACATTTTTCATATTGCTTCCTTATATGTATTCTGCCTATACTTCTCATATTATCTTGTTTATCTATTCTTCTCGCATTTTTCATGCTGCTTCCTTCATCTATTCCGTTTACATTTTTCCCTTTCTTTTTTAGTGTACTAAACAAGAGCACTATTTGCAATTTTTTAATCACTTTTGTCATATTTATTTGAGTATGTGCCTGATATCATCAGATTATAAGTGAGTATTAATTTATGTAACAATTGTGTTATGATGCTACGAATTGCTTCGCTTACTTCGGAAGCTTGCATCATAAAATAGTCTGGAGGGAAATATGAATACTATTTTTGAGGGAGTCAATAACGTATTCAAATTCGTCACACCTGCATCAGATTTTCTATGGGAATTTCCAACAAATATTTCCTGGTATGCAAACATTCCGGTACTTGGAAATCTTTCGCTCGCAGTCATGCTGCTTATCGGTTCAGGTCTTTTCTTTACGATAAGGCTCGGATTCATTCAGGTAACGCACTTCGGCAAAGGTATTAAGCTTCTTGCGCAAAGAAAGAGTCATGAGATCGGAATATCTTCGCTTGGCGCGTTTCTCTTAAGTTCCGCTATGCGCATAGGACCCGGAAACATTCTCGGTGTTACCGGTGCCATCTCCGTCGGAGGTCCCGGCGCACTTTTCTGGATGTGGCTTTCAGCATTTTTCGGAATGGCTACAGCGTATACTGAGGCAGTTCTGGCGCAGATATTTAAAGAGAAAAAAGGAAATGAATTTGTCGGTGGTCTTCCATTTTATGGTCAGAAACTTCTGGGAAATAAAGTATGGGCTGGTATCGCCCTATCAGTGATGTATATTGTATACGCGATGTGCTGCATTCCTGCACAGGGTTACAATGTAATTTCCGCTGTCGGACAGATGGGCGCTATAGTCGTCGGCAAAGACCTTGATATAACATCGTCATTCTATATCATCGCTGCCATCCTGCTCGTGTTCTTCACCGCATACCTCGCATTTGGCGGTATCCGTAAGGTCACAAAGTCGACTAACCGGATGGTTCCTGTCATGGCAGTAGTTTACCTGATAGTCGTTCTCTTGCTTGTATTCATGAATCTTGATCAGCTCCCTTATTTCTTCCGTGCCGTATTCGGAGGCGCGTTCAAACCTGAAGCTGTATTTGGCGGGCTCTTCGGCACAGTTCTTGCGCAGGGTGTAAAGCGTGGACTCATGTCAAACGAAGCCGGTCAAGGTACGATCACAATGGCTGCTGCTATCGCTGACAACGACCACCCATGTGAGCAGGGATTTATTCAGTCTATTGGAGTATTTCTTGATACTATAGTCATCTGTTCGCTTACCGGTTTTGTAGTTGTTATGGCTCATCTTTGGACTGGAAGTGATTCTGAAGCATGGATGGCTATGGACAAGCTTCCAAAGTTCCTTGCATCTGCCAAGGAACTCACGCCCGGTACAAGCTTTAATTCTGTTGTTGCTTTTCTACTGACGTTTGCTTTCTGTCTCTTCGCCTTCACGTGTCTTATCGGCATGATAAGTTTTTCAGAGATTGCAGCAAATAGAATAAGCCGCTCTCGCGGCTTTATAAACTTTATAAGAATACTTGGAATATTCATAACAGCGTTCGGTATCACATGTTCGCTTGCAGGTCTTGATCTTGGCAATCTTTGGTCGATATCGGATCTTGGCAATATCCTCATTGTATTTGCCAATATTCCACTTCTCTATATCGGCTTTAAATATGTTTACAAAGCGACAAAGCATTATCGCCGTAATGACGGTACTCCGTTCACATCTGATGTCATCGGAACAAAATGCGATTACTGGGATGAGCGCGCCGGAAAGCAATGAATATGCTAACCCGGTCTGCCTATGCTAACCCGGTCTGCCTGCGCTAACCCCGGTCTGCCTGCGCTAACCCCGGTCTGCCTGCGCTAACCCCGGTCTGCCTGCGCTAACCCCGGTCTGCCGAATATATATGTCGGTTCGGATACGCTTTCGCTCAGTGCTTGGCGCAGCGGTACTACGCTCGATAATACCTCGCTTAGTACCGGCGCCAGCACAATGATCCTCACGACATATATATTCGGCAGACCTTGCTTTGTACTGGTGTATACTCAATGTTGCGCACGACATATGCATTCAGGAATCAGAGTTTTACTTGCCTGAATGCACTTATCGCTTGCAAGATCCTGCCATTCGTCGAATGCTGCATTCAGCTGGTATACTTTTTCTCTCCTGAATGCACTCCGTCAGAATCGGCAGAAATATGTACAAGCTGAGACCCTTTGCAGCACCAGTGCTTGGCGAGGTTCTTCCGAGCCATACGCACTGCTGTGCTGCAAGCGGAGCGAGAGCGCGTCGAAGCTGTACATATTCTGACCGATTCAAACGTAGCGCTGTGCTGCAAGCGGAGCGAGAGCGCGTCGAAGCTGTACATATTCTGACCGATTCAAACGTAGCGCTGTGCTGCAAGCGGAGCGAGAGCGCGTCGAATTATTGCACATGTTACATGAGTTCTTGAAGAATGGATGTTCCGATGGTGCCGCTTGGCATTGCGACGCCAAAGTTGTCGGCGATGGTCGCGCCTATGGTCGCGAAGGTGTCGCGATCTTCGAGCCTGCCATGGAACTTCATTGACGGAGAATACGACACGAATGGCACATATTCACGCGTGTGATCTGTTCCGGTATATGTAGGATCATTGCCATGATCAGCGGTAATAATAAGAAGATCGTCATCACGCATCACCTTAAGGAACTCGCCAAGTTTAACGTCAAAACGTTCTATCTCCTGCGCGTATCCTACAGGGTTTCTCCTGTGTCCCCAAAGAGCATCAAAATCGACAAGATTCGTAAATACGAGCCCATGAAAATCTTTCTTTGCTTCATCTATCGTCTGTTCCATGCCATTGACAGAGCTGACGGAATGAATCGCTTCGGTAATACCTTCACCGGAAAATATATCATTTATCTTGCCTATTGAAATGACATCGAACCCGCTGTCCTTCAATACATTCAAAACTGTTCTGCCGGTCGGTTTTACCGCGTAGTCGTGGCGATTAGCGGTACGTTTGAACTCGCCACGCTTTCTGCCAAGATAAGGTCTCGCGATAACCCGTCCTACTTTCCATTCATCTTTCATTGTTATCTCACGAGCTATCTCACAACAGCGATACAGATTTTTGAGATCGAAAGTTTCTTCGTTTCCGCATATCTGTAAAACCGAATCAGCCGATGTATAGACTATCATGTCTCCGTTATTTATTTCCTGTTCACCAAGTTCATCGAGTATGACCGTTCCACTCGCTGCCTTATTTCCTATAATGTGCTTGCCGCATCTCTTTTCCAGTTCTGCGATCAATTCCGGTGGAAATCCGTGATCGGTAAATGTGATAAATGGTTTATCTGTACGAAGTCCCATCATTTCCCAATGACCGGTCATCGTATCCTTTCCGTTGCTCGCTTCGCCCATGCGCATAAATGCGCCAATCGGTGCATCTATCGGTGCTACCTGCTTAAGAGATTTAAGGTTCGCTATACCAAGTTTTGTAAAATTAGGAATGTTAAATGTGTCGACACTCTCTGAGATATGTCCAAGCGTATCAACGCCTATGTCTCCAAAGCGCTCAGAATCCGGCATTGCGCCGATTCCCATAGAATCTATAACAACAGTGAATATTCTTTTATATCTCTCCATACAACGCACCTCTCTGCTTCTTAATTTTCTATCTGCAAAACTATACGAGATTCGCAGGTCCGAAGCTCTCCGGCAGAAGCTCCTTCAGGCTATACGATTTCATATCATCTAATGACTTAACAAGATATATCATAAAGTGTTCCGGATCACAGAACTCTGCCATAACCTGACGGCATACACCGCATGGCGCACAGTACTGCATTTTGTCTGCAGATGCATCTTTCGGTCCGCCTGCTATCGCGATCGCCACAAATTTTCGTTCTCCCTCGCTGACAGCCTTGAAAAAAGCTGTCCTTTCGGCACAGATTGTTGGAGTATAAGCTGCATTTTCAATATTGCATCCCGTATATACCTTACCGTCCTGTGCTAATAGCGCGGCTCCAACATTAAAATGCGAATATGGCGTATAAGAAAAAGCCCTCATGTTAATAGCCTGTCCTGCAAGTTCTTTTATTTGCTCATCTATAATCACTAATACGCCGCCTTTCGTTGTTTCAGTATTTCTTCCCCCAAATATGATGTTGGTGTCAAAAGTAATTATCGTGATTTGATTCTGCGAATTGCTTCACTCACTAAAATTAGGATACACGAATTGGGAAGTCTACATCCTCTTATTATTTTACCATAAAAAAATATACCCGACGTGCCAAATACATTAGCCACATAAAACAATACATAAATTGCATTGATGTAATATATTAACCGCATGAAGTAATTATTCACTATACATATGACCGCTTTTTTATATTCATTGATCTCACGAAAGTATGTTATCATATCCATTGATACTCAGTACTGAAAATAACGAACAGATCATATTTCGATCATGTGAGGAAATAAAATGGATAACCGATATGAGGAAAGACTTGGCACGCAGAAGATGCTGCCACTGATCATGAATATGACCATCCCTGCTGTCACCGCGCAGCTCGTAAACCTTCTATACAACATTGTTGACCGAATATATATAGGTCATATATCAGGCATAGGCACCGATGCTCTTGCAGGAGTCGGCATATGCAACACGCTCATCATAATAATCGCCGCATTTGCACAGTTTGCAGGCGGTGGATCAGCGCCGCTTTCCTCAATTGAGCTTGGAAAAGGAAACCGTGAAAAAGCAGAAGGATATCTTGGCAATACAGTTTCTTTGCTTGTTATCTTCAGCGTAATTCTGATGATCATAATGTATTTATTTATGTCTCCACTCCTGCGTCTTACAGGAGCGTCTGACGTAACGATAGTCTACGCTATTCCGTATTTTTCCATCTACCTTGCAGGCTCATTCTTTGTAATGGTAAATATAGGACTAAACTCATTCATAAGTATAC
>JAGPKJ010000062.1 GCA_018053995.1 Lachnospiraceae bacterium
GGGTGAATGCGCTGTCAGGACCTGTGGGTATAGCACAGTTTGTCGGCGATACATATGAAGAAGTTAAGCCGTATGGCCTGTCGAGCGTGATACTTACGATGATGGACATTCTTATCCTGCTCTCAGTCAACCTTGGGATAATGAACCTTTTGCCGCTTCCGGCTCTTGATGGAGGGCGTCTCTTATTTATGATAATCGAGGTCATAAGGGGAAAGAAGGTCTCACCGGAGAAAGAGGGCATAGTTCATCTTGCCGGTTTTATCGCACTGATGGTACTTATGGTATTTGTTATGTATCAGGATATTATGAGGCTTATAAAGTGATGTTCTATCTGTATCGCAAGTTATTCTAATGTGATCTAAGGTTATAGCAAAAAATAGCTTTTGACATCTGTAACCCCGTATAGATACTGAACTTACCATGGCAGAGCTGCGTATGTGGCTCTGCTTTTTTGTCTAAATTGTACATTGCGCGTTTATTAGATTCATTCTATAATCCATATCACAATCTTTTGAATTTTCTTTTATCATTTTTTTTTCAATCAGCGTTTCGCTGAATTATTCATTTTTTTGTTTCAAGGTTTACGAGGGAGGTGCTTATTGGAACAGATGGCAGGTTTTTTCTGGGATCGCGGCGGATATACGGTCAATCAGGATTCGGCAGCGTATGAGCAGGTGATTCTTAGACGTCACATGATCTCAATGATAGTAGTGGCGGATGGCATAGGAAGCTTGAACGAGGGTGAGACGGCGAGCGGCATTGTTATCGGCAGGACGGTAAGATGGTTTTATACAGAGGGAGCATATCTGATGATAAGATCCCGTGCTTCGCATCTGGTACACAGGTCTATCGAACGTCTCTTATTTTCCATACACGAAGATCTGGAAAGATGTGCACAGAGAATCGGAGGGCAGCTTGGTACGACATATACGGTTCTTTTGGTGACTGGAAGAAAATATTTTTGTGCGCATATTGGAGACAGCAGATGCATGCTCGTAAATGAGAGGAACAGGTTTGTTGACTGGATAAGAAGCGGCCGTCAGGGGCATGAGACTTCGGGAAGATGGATAACGACCGATGATGTTATGGAGGGGAATCTGCTTACCAAGTGTGTAGGCAGCATGAAACTGTTTGACCCACAGTGGATTACCGGCAAAATAGGGGTATTTGATAAGCATGTGAGGTTTCTTGTGTGTAGTGATGGTTTTTACAGGAAGACTGGCGGAAACATGATCGCCGATGCATTCTCATCAAGATCAATGAGAACACCAGCGCAGATCGAACGATCGATGAAGACTATATCGAAGACGGCAAGGAAGTATGGAGAAAACGATAATATAACGGCGGTATGTCTGATAATGTGATTTTAATATGCACATTACAATATGGGGAGGAGAAGTAGATGCAGGAAAACGAGATGATCGGCGGAAAATACCGGATTATCAGGAAAATCGGGAGCGGCGGAACGGGAAATGTGTATCTTGCTGAAGATATAAACGTGGGAAGGAAGGCTGCGATCAAAGAGATCACAATATGTGATCCTGAGCAGAAATGTATATTAAGGTCTGAGATGGACATTATGAAGAGCCTTGGAGGCGGAAGGCATGGGTTGCCTGAGATATATGACTGGATATATGAAAACGGAGAAACATATCTGGTTATGGAATACATAGAAGGGATAACACTTCGCGAGTATATGACGCTGAACAGGTATACGGATGAAAAGCTTGCGTGCAGTTGGGGCAGGGAGATACTTGAGACTCTTTCGTATCTGCATGGACAGGAACCGCCTTTTATTTACCAGGATCTGAAATCATCTAATGTGATGGTGTGTCCGGACGGGCATGTCAGGCTCATTGATTTTGGGTCGTCATTCCGGATGAGATTTGATGGAACAAAGTCTGACAGCACAGGGACGAGGGGCTACGCGTCACCTGAACAGCTGGAGGGGCGCACGCAGCCTTGCCCGCAGAGCGACGTTTATTCATGGGGAAGACTTATGCAGGAAATGCTAAGCGGCATAGATATGAGCAGGGATGACAGCTGTTATGAACAGGCTGCTGCAATATATGACGGAGAGATATCATATGGGCTTGCAAAGATAATAAGAAAATGCACATATGAACAGAAAGAGAAACGATACGCAGGTGCAGCTGAGGTGATAGCTGCACTCGATGGTAAAAAGCATCTGAATTCGCAGTTTAACATATATATCGCGCTGCTCAGAGTAGGCGCACTTATTCCTGCAGCAGCGGCACTTATAAAAGGAGTGGTGGACGGAGTAGCGGCGCGGCTCATGAAATTATCATTTGAGGATATCTCATCATGGAAGACAGTGCTTATGGGTGAGAGAAAGAACCTTATGATCATTGCAGCGATGATAATGATCTCATATCTGCTTTATGAAAATATTGGAATCAGGCATTTTGACAAAGTGCGTCGCGTCAATGGAATGCTTTTGACGGAGATGCGTCCTTATTGCCTGCGTTTTGTGCCAATACTGCTGGCAGGGGCTGTATGCTTCGGCTCACTTGTACATTCGCAAAATGCGGATGCATCAGAGTGTCTTCCTGTTACTGTCTACGATAAGGAAGGGCATAAAGTGCTGATACGTGATGGCGCAGTCTATGAGACACATGGTGCTTTTATTTTTAGTGTCGATAAAGAAGACGATTCGGAAGCTGTTTTGACACTGTCACTTACGGATGCAGAAAGCGGCAATGCGGGAACGAGGACGTTTTATCTGGGACGCGCGGATAAATGAGACGGTATGATGATGCAAAATGTTCTGTGTAACTATCTTATTATGTCTAAAGATTTTCCAGTGTGTTATTATGGTAGATGGGACTTTAGTGACAAGCCCTACAGTAATAATATATGGAGGATAAGACATGTACAGAGATCACACAAAGACAGTGAAGATAGGTGACAGAGTGATAGGCGGTGGCAATCCTATACTTATCCAGTCGATGACAAATACAAGGACAGAGGATGTCAAGGGGACAGTTGAACAGATACTTAGACTTGAAAAAGCGGGCTGTGAGATCATAAGAAGCACTGTTCCGACAATGGAAGCTGCAAAGGCTCTGGGAGAGATAAAAAAGCAGATACATATCCCTATCGTAGCGGATATCCATTTTGATTATAAGATGGCTATTGCTGCGATCGAGAATGGTGCTGACAAGATAAGGATCAATCCGGGAAATATAGGCGGGAAAGACAAGGTAGCAGAAGTCGTGAAAGCTGCCAGGGAACGCAGTATACCGATCAGAGTCGGAGTGAACAGCGGATCGCTTGAAAGAGATCTTGTAGAGAAATACGGCGGGGTAACTGCTGAAGGAATCGTTGAGAGCGCACTTGATAAAGTTCATATGATCGAGGATATCGGATATGATAATCTTGTCATCAGTATAAAATCATCCGATGTCGTCATGTGTGCGAGAGCACATGAACTTCTGGCACCGAAGACAGATCATCCGCTTCATGTAGGTATAACAGAGGCGGGAACGCTATGGAGCGGTAATATAAAGTCTGCACTTGGTCTCGGAATGATACTTGATAAAGGAATAGGCGATACGATCAGAGTATCTCTTTCAGGAGATCCGGTCGAAGAGGTTAAGAGTGCAAGACTGATACTGCGTGCAATGCATCTTAGAAAGGATGGACAGATAGACGTTGTCTCCTGTCCGACTTGCGGAAGGACGAAGATTGATCTTATCGGACTTGCTGCAAAGGTAGAGAAGATGGTGGCAGATTATCCGCTTGATATCAAAGTTGCAGTAATGGGATGCGCTGTAAATGGTCCCGGCGAAGCGAGAGAGGCAGACCTTGGAGTCGCAGGCGGTAATGGAGAGGGTCTTCTTTTTAAGCACGGAGAGATAGTCAGAAAAGTTCCGGAGAGTGAGATCATACCGGCGCTTAAAGAGGAACTTGATAATTGGGGAAAGCAGTAAGACTGCACATTCCAAGAGTAATGAATGGGAATGTACTATAAAGAATCGTATGATGTGGGTGTCAAAAGCAGCATTTATTTATAATGCTGCGAATTGCTTCATCGTATTGAAAGGGTATCAGGCATGGATGGATCAGCAGGTGGATTTTATGAGGTATTTCCCTCACTTAAGATAAGCGGTGATGCAGGCACATATTTTAATGATGTAAATGTAGAGAGAATCTCCGCAACGAGAGCAAAGGATTTCCTTAGGATCTATATAACATCGACCCACCTTATCCAGAAAGAATATGTGCGCACAGCGGAAGCTGAGATCAGGAAACAGATATTCGGAGACAACGGGATAACTGTCAGGATATTTGAGAGATTTGATCTCTCTTCACAGTATACAGTTCAGAACATAATGAAGATCTATAGACCGAGCATTTCACTTGAGGTGGGAGAAGCATCACCTCTTATGCTCAGAGTGTTCAGAAGAGCTTCTTTTTCGTATCCTGATGATCATAGTATCGTTATGATGCTTGAGCGAAACGTTGCGTCAGAAGATTGCGGTGAGAGACTTTCTGAGATGCTTACAGATATGTTCCGCGTACGCTTTGGAAGGAATGATATAGATGTTTCCATGCAAATGGAAGGAGCAGCGGCGGATGAGGCTCATGAGGCTGAGATAGCAGAGCTTGTGAGGAGAGAGACTGACGAGATAATCATACGAAACGCAGAAGCAGCTGCAGCAAATGAAAAAGCAGATGGAAACGGCAACGGAGATGGCGGCTCAGGCGGCAGAGACAGCGCCGGTGGCTCAAACAATGGCGGAAAAGGAAGCTCGGGCTCCGGTGGTTTTGGAAAGAGTTTTGGCGGCAAAGGGAATACCGGATCCGGGAAAAGTTTCGGCGGAAAGCAGGGCGGCGGAAACGGATCGGGAAATGGTGCCGGCGGTTTCGGAGGAAAGTCAGGATGGAACAGCTATAAGGGAGGCGGTTTTGGCGGCCCAAGACAGCTTAAGAAGTCAGATAATCCGGATGTTATATACGGGACTGATTTTGAAGGCGATCCTGTTTCAATATCTGAGATAGTCGGAGAGATCGGACAGGTCGTCATCCGTGGAAAGATAGTAGTAAATGAAACACGTGAACTAAAGAATAAAGAGAAGTCAATCTTTACATTTGACGTTACCGATTTTAAGGATACGATCACAGCAAAACTGTTCCTTCCGAACGATTTTCTGAAAGAGATATCAGATGAACTTGCGCCGGGAAGATTTGTAGAGGTCATGGGAACTCCCATGAGCGATTCTTTTGCGCATAACGAGCTGACATTTCAATCGATAAGAGGAATAAAAAAGAGTAAAGATAATACTGTAAAGCGCGAAGACAAGAGCCTGAGGAAAAGGGTCGAACTCCATTGTCATACCAAGATGAGCGATATGGATGGCGTCTCTGAAGTTTCGGATCTTGTGAAACGTGCATATGACTGGGGCATGCCGGCAATAGCGATAACGGATCATGGAGTTGTACAAGCCTTTCCTGATGCAAATAAGGTATGGCAGGACTGCTGGAGCAAGGAATGTGCAAAGCGTAAAGAGGCAGGTGAGCCTGCACCTGATAAGCAGGATTTCTTCAAGGTAATCTATGGTGTGGAAGCGTATCTTGTAGATGATCTTGTGGATATCGCGGTTGGAGTGAATGGTCAGAGCATGGATCAGACATATGTTGTGTTTGATCTTGAAACTACCGGATTTTCACCTGTAAATGACCACATCATTGAGATCGGCGCGGTCAGGATGGAGAAAGACCAGATCATAGACAGGTTCAGTACATTTGTAAATCCGGGAGTTCCGATACCATACAGGATAGAGAAGCTTACGAGCATAAATGATCAGATGGTGAGCGCAAGTCCATCGATAGAAGAGGTGCTTCCAAAATTTCTCGAATTCTGTAAGGGATGTGTTCTTGTAGCTCATAACGCAAGATTTGATGTTGGGTTCATACGTGAAAACTGCAGGAGAATGGGGCTCCCGACAGAATATCCTTATGTTGATACGATGGGAATCTCAAGGGCTATATTGCCAGATCAGTCAAAGCATACGCTTGATGCGCTTGTGAAGGTAATGGGAGTCAAGCTGAATGACCATCACAGGGCGGTAAACGACGCTGAAGCGACGGCTGAATTATTCCTTAAGTTCCTTGATATACTTGAAGATGAGAAGCATATAACTGATTTTGATGCGTTAAATAAGATGGGCAGTGCGTCACCGGCGGCTATCAAGCATATGAAGACTTATCATGCGATCATACTTGCGAAGAATAACACCGGGCGTGTAAATCTTTATCATCTTATATCTGAATCACATATAAACTATTTCGCCAGAAGACCGCGTATCTCAAAGAGTCTGTTCATGAAATACAGGGAAGGTCTTATACTCGGAAGCGCATGTGAAGCAGGTGAACTTTATCAGGCTCTCGAAGAAGGCCAGTCTGATGATACTATTGAAAGGATAGTCAGCTTTTATGATTATCTTGAGATACAGCCGTGCGGGAATAATCTGTTCCTTATTGCTTCAGAAAAAGTCCCTCAGGTGAAATCACTTGAGGATATACGTAATATCAACCGAAAGATAGTAAAGCTTGGAGAGCAGTTCAAAAAACCAGTCGTAGCGACATGTGATGTTCATTTTATGGATCCGGAAGATGAGATATACAGACGGATCATCATGTCGGGAATGAAATTCGACGATGCGGATGAACAGCCGCCGCTATATCTGCGTACGACTGAAGAGATGCTTAACGAATTCGATTATCTGGGTGCTGATAAGGCAAATGAGGTCGTGATCGACAACACTAATCTTATCGCAGACATGATCGACTGTATGTCGCCGGTGCGTCCTGACAAGTGCCCGCCTGTCATCGAGAATTCAGATGAGACGCTGCGAAAGATATGCTACGAGCGGGCTCATGAGATATACGGTGAGTCTTTGCCGAAGATCGTTGAAGACAGACTTGAGGTAGAACTCCACGATATTATAGGCAATGGATATGCCGTCATGTATATTATCGCGCAGAAACTTGTGTGGAAGTCGGTCGAGGACGGATACCTCGTTGGATCAAGGGGTTCTGTAGGTTCTTCATTTGTCGCAAATATGGCAGGAATAACGGAAGTCAATTCCCTAAGCCCTCACTATGTATGCCCGGAGTGCCATTATTATGATTTTGACTCTGAGGAAGTAAAGAAATATGCCGGCATGGCAGGGTGTGATATGCCGGATGCTTATTGTCCAAAGTGCGGAGCCAAGATGGAGAAGCTTGGATTTGATATCCCGTTTCAGACTTTCCTTGGATTTTCAGGAGATAAGGAGCCTGATATCGATCTTAATTTCTCTGGTGAGTATCAGAGTAAAGCACATAAATATACCGAGGTTATTTTCGGATACGGTCAGACATTCCGCGCAGGAACGATAGCCGGTCTTGCGGACAAGACGGCTTACGGATATGTCAAAAAATACTATGAGGAACATGAGGTCAGTAAACGTTCTTGTGAGATAAACAGGCTTTCTATCGGATGTACGGGTGTCAGAAAGAGCACTGGACAGCACCCGGGAGGAATCGTTGTCCTTCCTGTGGGAGAGGATATCAATTCATTTACCCCTGTACAGCGCCCTGCAAATGATATGACGACAAGTACGGTAACAACACATTTTGATTATCATAAGATCGAACATAATCTTCTGAAGCTCGATATCCTGGGACACGATGATCCGACGATGATAAGAATGCTCCAGGATATGATCGTAAATGAGATGGGGGTAAAGGATTTTGATCCCGTAAAGATCCCGCTTGATGATAAGAATGTAATGAGCCTTTTCAGCAGCACGGAAGCACTCAAGATAACGCCTGAACAGATAAGCGGATGTAAGCTTGGAACAATGGGCATACCGGAGTTCGGTACGGATTTTGTAATACAGATGCTTATAGACACGCAGCCGAAATCATTTACAGATCTGATAAGGATATCAGGTCTGTCACACGGAACAGGAGTGTGGCTGGATAATGCCCAGACTCTCATAAAAGAAGGAAAGACAAAGCTTTCAGGAGCTATCTGCTGTCGTGATGATATAATGAACTACCTTATTCATGCGGGAATGGAACCTGCGCTTTCATTCAAGACGATGGAGAGCGTACGTAAAGGGCGCGGTCTTAAACCTGAGATGGAAGAGGCGATGAAAGCCGCGAATGTTCCGGAGTGGTATATCTGGTCGTGCAAACAGATCAAGTATATGTTCCCGAAGGCGCATGCTGCGGCGTATGTAATGATGGCATGGCGTATCGCGTATTGCAAGGTATATTATCCGCTCGCTTATTATGGTGCGTTCTTCAGTATAAGAGCAGACTTCTTCTCATATGCAGATATGTGCAGAGGACAGGAACATCTTGAAGGACTTATGAAAGAATGCAAGAAGCGTCTGGATGAGAATGGTAAGAAGGCAGATAAGAAAGATGCTGATATGTATAAGACTATGCGCCTCGTACAAGAGATGTATGCGAGAGGATTTGAATTTATACCGCTTGATATATTTAAGGCAAAATCAAGGCTGTTTCAGATAATCGATGGGAAACTGATGCCGTCATTGTGCAGTATAGACGGTCTTGGTGAAAAAGCGGCAGATGCGATAGTAGAAGCCGTGAAAGACGGACCATTCCTTTCAAAGGATAATTTCATCGATAGAACGAAAGTATCAAAGACAGCAGCAGATCTTCTGGGTGAACTTGGACTTCTTGGCAAGATACCGGAGTCGAATCAGATAAGCCTGTTTGATATGCTGTAAAGATATATTTGTCTGAAGTGACGGCAACAGATATGAAGTCGTGATACTACTTGAATTTTGTGTCAGTGTTAAGAGTAATCACTGTACTTGGATATTACATATTGCTTTGAATTCTCACAAAATAAGACCTGGATATCATAATCGATATCCAGGTCTTATAAGTTGATCTATGAATTTACTGTTTACCTGAAGCGCGGAAACTTGATTACTTTAGTATCTCAGCTGTGCTCTTTCCCTCTTTTTTAACTTCTTCAAGTTCTTTCTTGAAAGCAGCGTCGCCATCTTTATTACGTTCAAAGTGATATTCCTTCCAAAGCTTGTCAGCTACGGGAGCCCATTCCTTAGAATAGTTCACGCACTTGCTGCAAAGGTGTTCAACATCTTCAGGTGAGTCCATATCTGTCGAATGAGCACCGGCTGCCTTGACAACCTTCTGAAGACATTCAGGATTCTCAAGCATAGGGCATGGCATAAGCTTATTTTCATTGAATGGCTGAGCCTTCTGATATTCTTTGAACAGAGGCTGCTGCAGACACTCAAGAAGTGACTTTTCATGAATGTTGGCATTTGAGTAATGAATAAATACGCAAGGCTCAACATCTCCGGCAGGATTGATGTGGCAGTAATATTTTCCTCCGGCGATACATCCGCTGACATATTCACCATCATTCTGGAAGTCGACAGCCATGATCTGCTTGCCGCCTTCATATGCACGGATCTCACGAACACGATGATACATATATTCACGCTGTTCAGGATTGAGAAGAAGATCTGTAGCTGCATCATTTCCAACTGGCATATAATGGAAATACCATGTGAACATGACACCTTTTTCAATAAGCATATCAAGGAAGTCATCGCTTGTTACGGTCTTATAGTTCTTGCTTGTGTAGCAGATAGAAGTACCGAACAGCATCTTGTGTCTCTTCATTGTGTCAAATGCTTTCATGACTTTATCAAAAGATCCATCTCCGCGGCGTCCGTCGTTCTCAGGCTGGAAGCCTTCAACGCTGACTGCAGGAACGAAGTTAGCAACTTTTACAGCCTTCTCACAGAACTCATCATCAATAAGGGTACCATTTGTGAATGCCATGAATGCACTGTGGTTATGCTTCTTGCAAAGATCAAGGATATCGTATTTACGCATAAGAGGTTCACCTCCGGTAAGAAGAAATGCGTGGATACCGAGTTCCTCTGCCTGCGTTACGATACTGTCCATATCATCATTTGAAAGAGCTTTCTGATGACCATATTCGGCAGCCCAGCATCCAGTGCAGTGAAGGTTACATGCGCTTGTAGGATCGAAGAGAAGAATCCACGGAATATCGCATCCGAATTTCTCTCGCTCTGCGATTGTCTTTCTGAATCCTCTGAAACCTGCTTCATATGCGAGATTCAGAGCAGCCATCTTAATGATCTCAGGATCTACATTATCAAACATGCGGTTTGTATACTGCATCCATTTACTGTCGGGATTACGGAATACATTTCTCATCCTCTCAAATGCCTGAGGTTTCCACTGACCTTTCAGAGCCTTCTCTGCAAGATCCATATATTTGATCATGTATTTTGCTCTGTCCTGATTAACGTTCTTGACTGCTTTTGAAATTACAGCAGAGAACGCGGCACGTTCAATATTATGTCCAATACTTTCGCCCATTTTAAAAACTTCCTTTCTGAGAATAAATCCCTGTTAAGCTTCTTTTGCTTTCATTCTCAACCATAATAAACCCCACTTTTAATTAAGTAAATAAACACAATGGTCAAAATGTTTACGCTGATGCGATAAAGAAGGGCAAACGTCAAGGTGCCGTGGTGCGATCCTTCAGAGGAGATGGAGCACTTCATATCATAATACAAAGATTTTGATTGGAGTTAACATTACTAATGTATGTTTTTGTAACAATATCACTACATACTATGGTATGATATGACTATTCATGAAAGGGAGATGCGAAAATGAGAGATCTTAAGAAAGACGGAGAGTATTTTGATATAGGCGGACAGTGGTATAAAGGGAATCTGCATACACATTCGACATGTTCTGACGGAAGCCTAAGACCTGGAGAGGTAATGGATGTGTATTCTTCAGCCGGATATGATTTTCTGGCACTTACGGATCATTGGTGCGAATCGGACAGTGGAAACTATGGAAAAATGCTTATATTTTCCGGAGCAGAACTTGATACAGGAGACATGATGAATTCACCTGTCTATCATATCGTTGGAATAGGGATGAAAGAAAAAACGGGTTTCAGACCGGACCGCACAAGAGACCCGCAGGAGGTTGTTGATGCGATACATATGGCAGGTGGAATCGCAATACTTGCACATCCAAGCTGGTCAGTAACTGATCCGGAAAAAGTGATGAAAATTAAAGGTATTGATGGTGTTGAGATCTATAACACGATATCGGGGATACCGTGGAATGGCGATCGCGCTGATTCAAGCCAATACTTTGATATCTGGGGTTCAAACGGACGAATCTTTTATGCGATGGCAGCTGATGATGCTCATGGATTTACCGGAGAACAGACTTATTCATATATCATGGTCAATTCGGAGAAAAAGACTGAAGAATCGATCATAGATAGCATTAAGACGGGAAATTTCTACGCAAGTCAGGGACCTGTGATAAAGCAGATAAGCAGGCATGGGAATAAGATCGAGGTTGATTGCGAAGGCGCTGAAGCAGCAGTATTTTTGAGTGCATGCATATGGTGTGCCGGCAGGTATCAGAAAAACATCGGGAATCATGTGGAATATGAGATTCAGGAACCTGACAGGTTCGTACGTATCGAACTTATCGGTGCTGATGGTAAAAAAGCGTGGAGTTCACCATTTGAAGTGTGAAGTGAGGAATTATATTTCACGTGGCAGATATGCAGTGCACATGTCAGACTTTTATGACGCTTATATAAGATTGCAAAACGGCGTTTTTCTGGCGTACATGTCAGGTTTTATGGACGATAATGTTAGATGTTACAGAAATGGGCGTTTTTCTTTACTGCATCACTTTAGTCATATATCTTCTACAGTGATGCTTTTTTCCTACATAATAAAGGGGTCAAAGCAATAAAACAGCATCATATCTCATCCTTCTGACTGGCTTAGACATAACTAAACTGCATCACTGGGGCAAGATCATTTTCATATTTCGTGTAGGTAAAATATAAAAATATACAATTTTACAGTACCTGTAGGAATCTGCCTCATTTATACTGTATTTTTTCATCAAGAAATGATTACGATAAAATGCGATGCAGTATCTACGGAAAAAGTCAGCTCCTGTACTGCAATTAAAAAAACATTAAGGGGGTCTGTTTCCAAAAATTGCAGTAATTGCAACATGAATGTTCATATATACTGTATTTTTCTCTTGTCAGAATGATCTTTCGAGGTATCGA
>JAGPKJ010000063.1 GCA_018053995.1 Lachnospiraceae bacterium
GAGATGTCATCCTCTGTGGGACCAAGTCCCCCTGACATGAGAATAAGTTCAGATCTTGAGAGCGCGAGTTTAAGAGCATCCTTCAATCTGTCGGCATTATCTCCGACAACCTGCTGATAATAACATAAAACTCCGAGATCAGCGCATTTCTGCGCAAGAAATGAAGCATTAGTATTTACGATATTGCCTAACAGTATCTCAGTACCTATTGAAATTATCTCAGCGACCATACTGCCTCCCTATCGAAGAAATACAAAAGAATCTGACACAAGCATCCCGGATACGTATTTCTATCAGATATTTGTAGTGTCAATAACGTTCTTATTTTTTACAAGATAATCAACAAGTGAGATCACCGTAAGTATAAGAGCCGCCCACATAAGTATCTGTGTCAGTACATAAAGATTCTTAAGTTCAATGTTCGCGATCATGAAGATTACCATCAGCATCTGAAATGTGGTCTTGAACTTGCCCCACCAGCCTGCCGCGATGACTGTTCCCTTATCTGCGGCAATAAGTCTGAATCCGCTGATTATAAATTCACGTGCGACGATCACTATACATATCCATGCCGGCAGTATATGCATTGATACAAGGCATATCATCGCCGAACATACAAGCATCTTATCAGCAAGTGGATCCATGAATTTTCCAAAATCAGTTATAAGGTTATGGTTCCTTGCGATCTTGCCATCTGCAAAATCAGTAAGACTTGCAATGATGAATATCGCAAGCGCGATCCATTTATCATAAGGTGTTATATCGCACATCATAAATACAACAAATACCGGAATAAGAATAACCCTGAACATCGTTAACTTGTTGGGCAGATTCATATATATCCTTTCCGCCAGCACCGCCAGCATACAAAAAGTCACATAAAATCTATACATTTGCCAGATTACATTGATACACAAAGTTTCACTGGATGATTTCTCCAGTCAGATCATATTCGTCCGAACCGTTCACCCTTACCCTGATAAAATCGCCTGTCATAGGTTCAAGTTCTGATGGGACAAATAAAAGACCATCGACCCCCGGTGCGTCTCTGTATGTTCTTGATACTATTACATTATCTTCAACTATTCTTCCTTCAACGATCGCGTCCAAATCAGTTCCATTTAATGAAGCAGCTTTTTCAAATGCGATCTGCTGCTGAAGCGCCATAAGCTGACGCTGTCTTTTCTTTTTAGTCTGAGCGCGCACCTGATCCGGGAATGACGCTGCCGGTGTATCTTCTTCTCTTGAGTAAGTAAATACACCAAGTCTGTCAAAACGCTCATCCCTGACAAAATTCATCAGTTCTTCGTGCTCTGCCTCAGTTTCTCCCGGAAATCCGGTTATAAGTGTTGTCCTAAGACATATGTCCGGAATCTTTTTTCTGAGTTTTTTTATGATCAAAATAAGATCAGCTTTTGAAGTCCGCCTGCCCATGCTCTTTAATATCCTGTCACTTGCATGCTGAATCGGCAGATCAAGATAATGACATATCTTAGGTTCTGAAGCTATCGTATCTATAAGCTCATCATCTATCTCTTCAGGATAACAGTATAATATCCTTATCCACCTGAGCCCGTCTATGCGGCAGAGCTTATGCAAGAGTCCGGAAAGGCATTTATGTCCGTACAGATCCGTACCATATACTGTTGTTTCCTGCGCTACAAGGATCAGTTCCTTAACTCCGTCTTCAGCCAGCTTTTTGGCTTCTTCGATAAGATTCTCTTCCGGAACGCTCCTATAGCCGCCTCTGATCTTCGGGATAATGCAATAAGAACATCTCTTGTCACATCCTTCGGCAATCTTAAGATATGCAAAATGACCTCCGGTCGTTACTATCCTTCGTCCATTTGAGAGCGGCAGGGAGTCAAGACCCGAGTAATGATTTTCCTTATTTCCTTTAAATATCTCATCAAGTGAGACTGCTATCTTGTCGATTGCAGTCGTACCGATTATCTCATCGACCTCAGGTATCTCTTTCTGAATCTCTTCCCTGTATCTTTCAGCAAGACATCCCGTTGCAATGATTGCTTTTATTTTCCCCTGCTTCTTAAGTTCAGCCATCTGCAGAAGATTATCTATACTCTCCTGCTTTGCATCATTTATGAAACAGCATGTATTCACGATCACTGCATCAGCTTCATTCTCATCATCAGTAAAATCATATCCATGATCAGAAAGCAGTCCAAGCATCTTTTCCGAGTCGACCAGATTTTTATCACATCCGAGAGATACCATTAAGATTTTTTTATTTTCAGACAAGATCTTCCTCTTCATCTCCGAGAATCTTTAATTTGCCCTGATCAAGTTCATCAACTGCAATAGAAAGCGGTTTTCTGCCTTCTGCATCATCGATAAGGGGCTCATCACCTGCTATAAGCTGTCTCGATCTCTTTGCTGTGGCCATAACGATCGAATAACGGCTTGTTACTACCGGCTCCTCTCCGGGTTCAACGTCCTTATTTACTACCTTCATAAGATCTGTGTAAGATGGATGTAACATTTTCATTCTCCTTTCGAGAGAGCTGAAAGCTCTTCTCGTATCTTTTCAATAAACTGTGCATTACACTGCGGCGCTTTATGCGCGCATTCTATGATTTCATGCATCTGCTCTACGCAGGTGTCAAGATCATCGTTTACCACAATGGAATCGTATTTTTCGACTCCTTCGGATTCTACTATCGCTCTCGCCATTCTCTTTTCAATGACGTCTGTCGGTTCTGTTCCTCTTTTTGATAATCTGTCGTAAAGAGACTTCACATCCGGCGGCATAACAAACATCAAATGCGTTGTAGGATATTTCTCTCTGATCTGCAGTGCTCCCTGGATCTCAATCTCAAGGATCACATCCCTGCCCTCTTCAAGCTGCTTCTGAACATATCCACGCGGTGTCCCATAATAATGTTCGCAATATCTTGCATATTCAACAAGACCACCGTTCCTTATCTTATCCCGAAATTCCTCATCTGTCACAAAAAAATAATCGTGTCCATCTTCTTCCCCTTCTCTTGGGCTGCGCGTTGTCACCGATATTGAAAGCGCATATCTGTCGGGATACTCCTCTATCAGACGTTTTACAAGCGTTCCCTTTCCAACACCAGAGAATCCTGAAATGCAAACAATAATACCCTTTTCAGTCATGATCTTTGCTCCGAATCCTTTTATTTTCCCCTATGTGCACATTTCTTAAGAATTATCGTCTGAATCGTCGCCGCTTCCCGCACGCTGTGCGATCGTATCCGGAAGAAGTGCTGAAAGAACTATCTCACTGTTCTCCATGATAAGCACTGACTTTGTACGCCTTCCACGAGTCGCATCTATGACCGTTCCATTATCCCTTGCGTTCTGTATGAGCCTTCGTATCGGTGCAGAATCAGGATCGACGACAGCAACGATCTTTTCGGTATTTACTATATTGCCAAATCCAATATGAATAAGTCTATTCAATGTTCTGTATCTGCTCCCTTACCTTTTCTATCTCTGTCTTCAGATTGATAGCACGATCTGAGATCTCCAGGTCAGACGTCTTTGACAGTATCGTATTTGCCTCACGGTTCATCTCCTGTGCAAGGAAATCAAGCTTACGACCAACGCTTCCGCCATCCTCAAGTGACTTCTTTGTAGCTTCGACATGGCTCTTTAGTCTTACAAGTTCCTCATCGACGCAGACCTTATCTGCATAAATCGCGACTTCTGTAGCCAGTCTGCTTTCATCTATCTTACTGTCATCCATAAGTTCTGATATCTTTGCCCGCAGATCATTTTTATAATTCTCGACGATACTTGGTGATCTTTCCGTTATAAAATCAACATCCGACAGCATCCCGTCAAGTTTTGAGACAAGATCATTCTTTAGTCTCTCTCCTTCTGCCGAACGTGCCTGTGCAAATTCCTTGCATGCTCCAGATACTGCTTTTTCTGTGAGTTCCCAAAGCTTCTCTTCATCAGGCTGTTTCTCTTCCATTACAAATACGTCCTGATAATGTGACAATGTAGATACTCTGATATCATTGTCGAGTCCGAATTCCTCGCCCATCTGCCTGAGGTATTTCATATACTCTGCTGCGATCTCGTGGTTATATTTTACATTCACATCCGCTTCCGAAAGATCTTCATACGAAATGAAAACATCCACTTTCCCACGATCGATATATTTTCTAAGTTCATCTCTGATCGATGATTCAAAAGCATTCAGCGCCTTTGGCATCTTTATTGAGACTTCGAAATATCTGTGGTTAACCGATTTCATCTCGACAGTTATCTTTCTGCTGTCCTCTTCAACCTCACATCTTCCGAAACCTGTCATACTTCTTATCATAATCGGTTCCTTTCCGGATCGTTGTATGATCAAGCACGATCCAGCATATGTCCACATTCATGCAAGCATACATATGCATTATAAGATAAGCAAATAAGAGCGTCAAGGACGGATTGCTCCTGGTGCCACAAAAGAGCAGCACAAACAGGCGCATAATTGACGCATAAATCGGCTGATGCTATGATGATGCAAGTGTCGAAAGCCGTTCTGCTTTCATGCTTGCATGAAAAACAGAACGACTTTATGACACGCCTAAGCACGAGGAAGTAGCGATTTGCGTAGCAAATCAGCAGATTCCGAGTGCTTAGAGAATTGCGAAAGCTTCCGAAGGAAGCGAAGCAATTCGTATCATCATAAAACATGATGCAATTGCGAAAGCTTCCAAATGTGGGAACCACATTTTAGGAAGCGAAGCAATTCGTATCATCATAAAACATTATATAGAGGAGCCCCTATGGCCTTTGACGGAATAACTACTGCAGCAATAGTAAAAGAATGTAACGAAGCACTTACCGGCGGACGTATCGCCAAGATCGCGCAGCCCGAGCACGATGCTCTCCTTATCACAGTCAAGCAGCCTTCATTTCAGAAGAAGCTCCTGCTTTCTGCTGATGCATCTCTCCCGCTCATATATATGACAGAAAAAAATATGATGAGCCCGGTGACAGCTCCCGGTTTCTGCATGCTTCTTCGAAAACATCTTCAGAGCGCACGCATAACAGGTATAACTCAGCCCGGACTGGAACGCGCAGTTCACATCTGTGTAGATCATCTTGACGAGATGGGCGACATGCGCCACAAAACACTTATAATCGAGATCATGGGCAAGCACAGTAATATAATATTCTGTGATGAAGACGGCACGATAATCGACAGCATAAAACATATATCCGCAATGGTCAGTTCTGTTCGTGAAGTTCTTCCGGGAAAAAAATACTTTCTTCCTGAGACACAGGACAAACAGGATGCACTGATCGCTGATGCCAAATCATTCATCTCGGTCGTATCAGTTAAAGCGCTTCCGACATTCAAAGCGATCTATATGTCATATCAGGGTCTTTCTCCCATAATCGCACAGGAGATATGCCTCCGTGCCGGCATAGATGCAGACAGATCTGCGGTGTCGCTCGAAGCCGAAGAACTCAGCCGCCTGTATCTTTCATTTGACTCAGTGATATCATCTGTAAAAAATGGTGATTTTTCGCCTGCGATATATTTTGAAAATCACAACCCGTCAGAGTATTCGGCAGTTCCGCTGACCATCTATTCCTCGGAAAATAAAAAAGATTATTCTTCCATATGCGCTCTTTTAGAAGAATTCTATTCAGAAAAAGACCAGATAACAAGGATACGCCAGAAATCTTCTGACCTGCGGCGTATCGTTCAGACTATACTCGAACGCGACGTAAAGAAATATGATCTTCAGACAAAACAGCTCGCAGATACCCAGACCCGTGATAAATACAGAGTATATGGTGAACTGCTCCACACGTATGGTTACGCAGCAAAACCCGGGGACAAAAGCCTTATCGCCGAAAATTATTATGATGGAAAAGAGATCACGATACCACTCGATCCTACAAAGACTGCTTCGGAAAATGCAAAACGTTACTTTGATAAATATGACAAAATGAAACGTACCGGAGAAGCTCTTGATACTCTTATGAAAGAAGAAAAAGAAGAGATAGATGAACTTGAATCAATCTCACACGCTCTCGATATCGCATCAGGTGAAGAAGATCTTGTCCAGATACGTGAGGAACTCGAAAGCAGTGGATTTGTACGCAGAAAGAGTCAGGGCAAGGGAAATGCAAGAAAAGCCCGTGTGAAAAGTGAACCTTTTCACTACATAAGCCGCGATGGATATGATATATATGTCGGGAAAAACAACTACCAGAATGACGAACTGACATTTCATTTTGCAACAGGCGGCGACTGGTGGTTTCATGCAAAAGGTATCCCGGGATCTCACGTCGTCCTTCGCGTACCTGTTGGTTCAGGCGAACTTCCTGACAGTGCATTCGAAGATGCTGCGAGTCTCGCTGCATTTTATTCAAAAGGAAAAGCACAGGATAAAGTAGAGATCGATTATCTTCTGAAAAAGAATGTAAAGAAACCCGCAGGCGCACGCCCCGGTTTTGTAGTCTATTATACGAATTACTCTATGATGTCAGGCACAGACATATCGGATATAAAACAGGCAAACGAAGATTGACATTTCGTCTGCCTGTTTATCTCATGCATCTATAATTCACCTTATAAATCTCAGTTTTCTTGCAAAGCTCGCTATAGCCGCTCCCTTGGGAAGGCTCTTTAGTTCAGATTCAGATATCACTCCTGCCGCAAGTATTATGTAGAGATATACAAGCATCGCTGCTACCATAGCCGCTGCGAGCGATATCGAATTGATCTTTATAAGCCTGTAAAGGTTCACATACACAACATAAGCAGCTCCGCCCATAACAAGTGAACACAGTATTGGTTTTATGTATGTGCCAATATATTCCTGATGATAACCCATATGCTTTCTTACTGCTGCCCCGTTCATTACGCACATCAAGAACGAATATACAAGATCCGCAGCAACAAGTGCAAAAAGATTCAGATCAGTATATCTTAGCAGAACGTCCAGCAAAACTGATTGTATCAAAAGAGCTATTGCAGCGTGTACGACAGGCTTGTTAGCATATCCGATGCTCTGCAGCACACCGTTCGTTATCGTTGAGATACAGTAGAACATCACAGTAGGTGCAAGCAGTATAAGCAGTTCCGATGATATCTCTATTGATGCTTTCTGCGGGAACATCAGTGTTACAACAGGACGTGATAAGACTGCAAGTCCTACCATACACGGTATAGCCACGATCATCGTAGCCTTGACCGCTTTTGCGACCTTATCTCTCGCACTCTTTTTGTCTTTTATAATCCATGATGAAGCTATCGTAGGTACGATCGCCGCTGACATCGCTGATGCAAGTGCAACAGGTATATTCCGAAGGACGATCGATTTACCTGAGAATATCCCATAAAGTGTAGCCGCCTCTGTCTGCTTCATACCCTTTGCTGCTATCATTACTCTTGAATAAATAGTCTGATTGACGGCTGTAGAACAGTTGTATATAAATGTGCTCAATATGAATGGTGTTACTATCAGCAATATCTCTTTATATATCGCCCTGTCAGTCTCTTTCCCGCCATTAACGTCACGTCTGAGTTTCCTATAGATATATGGCTTATTGATCACATACATCCACACCATAAATATAAGCGCTATAGCTACGCCGCACCCGGTTCCAAGTGCCGATCCGCTTGCACCCGCTATAGCTTTTGAAGTTGTAGTCTCCGCTTCTCCAAGTCCTTTTGCCAGAGCGCCTGATGCTGCCATACGTACGAATATATACGCCGCACCTATACTTACCGATGCATTCAGTATCTGCTCGATTATCTGCGAAACAGAAGTCTGTACCATCGATCTATGTGCCTGAAAATATCCGCGAAAAACTCCCAGAAGTCCCGATAGGAATATCGTAGGCGCAAATATCCGCAGAACGCTCACCGCATTGCTCACAACAAGAAACGGTGCCGCTATGTACGCAAATGCGCTCGCCACGCCGCCTACAATAATGACATAGATAAATGCGCATCTAAACATTCTCTGCGCATCTTTATATTCTCCAAGTGCCAGTTTTGACGATATAACTTTTGAAATAGCCGATGGGATACTGTATGAAGATATAAGAAGGATATTTGCATATATGTTATACGCATATCCATAGTAACCATTTCCTTCGTCACCGATAACGGCGGTCAGTGGACTCCTGTATAAGATTCCAATGATCCTTACTATTATCCCTGCCACCGCCAATATACCGGCCTGCATGATAAAACTGTCGGATTTTCTTTTTACTTTATTTCCCATAAATTCCTTTTATTTAAGGAGGCTTTGATCAGCCCGTTAGCCAATCATACATCTCCTGATATTTTCCGGCTGAGACTTTCCATGAAAAATCAGTTGCCATATCACGATCTATCATCTTATTCCACTCGCGTTTTTTATCATAATATATCTGCTCCGCATAACGGATCGAGGCAAGCATCTCATGTGCATTATAGTTTTTGAAACTGAATCCTGTTCCTGAACTCTCATACTCATTATATGGAATTACTGTATCCTTAAGACCGCCCGTCTCACGAACTATCGGAACAGTGCCGTATCTCAGTGCGATAAGCTGACTAAGCCCGCACGGTTCAAAGAGCGAAGGCATCAGAAATGCGTCACATGAACCATATATCTGATGCGCAAGTTTGTCTGAATAATAGATGTTTGCAGAAACTTTCTGCGAATACTTCTGCCCGAAATATCTAAACATATTCTCATACTGTTCTTCACCTGTACCAAGAACGACTATCTGAATATCATCCCTGCACAGTTCATCCATTACATAAGCTATCAGGTCAAATCCTTTCTGTCCTGTGAGTCTTGACACGATGCCTATCATCATTGTCTTTGCATCTTCAGACAGTCCCAGCTGTTTTTGGAGCGCCAGCTTATCCTTGACCTTCTCCTTGCGAAAATTGATCGCATCATAATTAAATTCAAGTGATTTGTCCGTTGCCGGATCAAACTCCTCATAATCTATGCCGTTGGTGATTCCCCTCAGATCTTTTGTTCTGGCATTCAAGAGTCCGTCTAATCCTTCGCCATAGAACGAAGTCTTGATTTCTTCCGCATATGTACTGCTGACCGTCGTGACAGCATTTGCAAATACTATGCCGCCTTTAAGCAGATTTGCATCCTTATAGCACTCAAGTTTATCAGGCGCAAAATAAGACATAGGAAGACCTGTGATCTCCTGTACTTCCCGGATCGACCATTTACCCTGGAATTTCAGATTATGAATAGTCATGATCGTCTTTATCCCGCGGTAAAACTCTCCGCCCTGAAACCGTTCACGAAGATATACCGGTATAAGTCCGGTCTGCCAGTCATGACAGTGAATTATGTCCGGTCTGAAATCTATGACCGGAAGTATCGAAAGGACAGCTTTTGAAAAGAAAGCATATTTTTCGATCTCATAAAGCGGGTTGTCCCCATATGGATGCTGCCCGCCGAAATATGATTCATTATCGATCAGATAATATGTTATGCTATCGACTACAGACTTAAAGATACCGACATATGCATTCTTCCAATTAAAATCCATATAGAAATTAGTGACATACTCCATCTTGTCTTTCATTTTCTGTGAAATACAAGTATATTTCGGTATAATGACTCTCACATCGTAATATCGCTTATCTATATTCTTTGGAAGTGACCCTACTACATCCGCCAGACCTCCTGTCTTTATGAATGGAGTCCCTTCAGATGCAGCAAAAATTATTTTTTTCAAACTGACCTCCCCGGCTTACCCGTTAGCCGTTCAGTATCCCATTACTCCGTCAAGTGATTCATCATTATCGATCCATTCCTGAACAGGGATCTTTCTGTATTCATCCTTCGTATCCCGGACATAGACCGTTGTTAAGCCTGCATTGATTATAAGCCTTTTGCACATAGAACAGCTATTTGAGTTCGGGATATACTCACCAGTTACAGCATCGACTCCACAAAGGAAAATGCTGCCACCGATCATCTCATCCCTTGAAGCACATATTATCGCATTTGCTTCAGCATGAACACTCCTGCACAATTCGTATCTTTCTCCGCGCGGGATTTTAAGTTCTTCACGTATGCAATGCCCAATATCAGTACAGTTCTTTCTGCCCCTCGGAGCACCGACATACCCGGTCGATATCACTTCGTCATTTTTCACAATGACAGCGCCATAATGCTTTCTAAGGCATGTTCCGCGCTGTGCAACTACTTCAGCAAGGTCAAGATAATAATTGATCTTGTCTCTGCGTTCTGTCGAACGACCACATTCGTTTCCCATATACACCTCCGCTTTTACACTATGTTACATATCTGATCTGCCATGTCCCAGATATCTGGAACAAAGCTTCTTTATCTGTCCGATATCCATTATCTTCTTCTCTTTCCCGTTTATGACACGTCCGATTCCCCTATAGTGACGTGTGATCATGACTGTCATGATCGCAAGTGCAAGTATCAGCGCTTCTTTTCCGCCTATCACATAAGCCGGAATCAGAAATGCTGCCGGTATCACTACTGCGCCAAGCGGGAGCCATCCTGTGATCATCACAACGACCATTCCGGCAATATCACATAGAAATCCCGGAATAAAATCATACATGGCAAGTGTCATGCACGTAGATGAGACACCTTTCCCGCCCTTAAACTTTCTGGTAAATGGAAAATCATGTCCAAGTATCGTTCCAAGACCAGCATACAGTCTTATTATACTTCCATAGTCATGAAAAATAAAATATGAAATACTACACGCTAAAACAGTTTTGCCAAGATCTCCTGCGAGCACAAGTATCCCGGCTTTGAATCCGAGGTTTGTCATAATATTTGCCATGCCTGGATTCCCTGAGCCTATATTCGCCGGATCACCGGCACCATATCGTTTTGAAACGATGTCCGCAGTAATGAAACATCCAAAAACATAGCCTATGATCACGCTGATCACCCTGGCTGCAACTGTCATTCTATTCATAAAGACTATGATACCATAACACACACATCTTGTATCAAAAAAATATGGTAATGAAGCGTGTATTATATTATGATATCTTTATGCGTCATAATATACGTATCGTACGTTATATATAAAATCTTTTAAGGAGAATAGACATGATAACCGAAAAAGGCTTTGATTCAGAAAAATATCTTAAGCTTCAGTCAGAACATATCAGTGAGAGAATCTCAAAATTCGGAAAGCTCTACCTCGAATTCGGCGGAAAATTATTTGATGATTTTCATGCATCACGCGTACTGCCCGGATTTGAACCTGATAACAAACTTAAGATGCTCGAACAGCTTAAAGATAAAGCTGAGATAATAATCGTTATTGGTGCTGATGCTATCGAACAGAATAAGGTGCGGGGCGACCTTGGTATAACATACGATATTGATGCGTTACGACTTAAGGACGCATTTGAGAAACGTGGTTTTCTCGTAAGCAGCATTGTCATAACAAAATATACCGGACAGCCTGCAGCTGATAAATTCAGATCAAAGCTTCAGACCCTCGGCATCCGTTCATACCTTCATTATCCGATAGATGGGTATCCTAGCAATATTCCGCTCATAGTAAGTGACGCCGGATATGGCCGCAACGACTATATAAAGACAGAACGTGAACTTGTCGTAGTGACAGCACCGGGACCCGGAAGCGGCAAGATGGCTACCTGTCTCTCACAGCTTTACCATGAATACAAACATGGCACAAAAGCAGGATATGCCAAATTTGAAACATTTCCGATCTGGAATCTGCCACTCCGCCATCCGGTCAATATCGCATATGAAGCTGCCACGGCAGATCTTGATGATGTAAACATGATCGATCCGTTCCATCTTGAAGCATATGGAAAGACAACAGTCAATTATAACCGTGATGTTGAGATATTCCCCGTGCTCTCTTCAATACTTGAAAAGATCATGGGCGAATGCCCATATAAATCTCCTACCGACATGGGTGTAAATATGGCAGGATTTGCCATCACAAATGATGAGATATGCCGTAACGCTGCCAAGCAGGAAATTCTTAGAAGATACTATAAGAGCGCATGTGCA
>JAGPKJ010000064.1 GCA_018053995.1 Lachnospiraceae bacterium
AGGAAATTCAGAGGTAGCTGATGTCTCAGATCTTAAGGACATAACGAATACAAAGGGAAATGCAAAATATGATCTCGACAGTAATGGTAATCTGACTTGGAATGCGGACGGTAAAGATGTCCATTATCAGGGAACAACAGATAAAAAGCCTCCGGTAAGTGTAAAAGTATCATACAAGCTTGACGGAAAAGATATAAGTCCAAAAGATATCGCAGGTAAGAGCGGAAAAGTAACGATAAGATTTGATTATACAAATAATGAGACAAAGAAAGTTGTAATAAATGGTAAAGAGGAAGAGATAAAAGTTCCGTTTGCCATGGTTTCAGGATTAATGCTCGACAGCAAAAAGTTTACCAACGTTAAAGTTACAAACGGTAAGCAGTTAGACAGCGGTAAGAGCGATATGATCGTCGGTATGGCTTTCCCTGGACTTTCAGAAAGTATCGATCTTGACGGTATGAAAGATAAGGCTGTGGATGAAGATGCAAAGAAAAAGGTTGAAGATATTCAGATCCCTGAATACTTTGAGATCACGGCAAATGTGAAGGACTTTGAACTTCAGCAGACGATGACTATGGCTTCAAGCGATGTACTTTCACAGCTTGATATGACATCAGATACTATTGATACATCAAGTCTGACAAAAAGCATGAATGATCTTTCAAATGGAATGAACAGTCTGGAAGACGGCGGAAAGCAGCTGCAGGACGGGACAAAGACACTGAAAGACGGTACAGCGGATCTTTCATCAGGGACTCATGAACTTGCTTCAAAATCAAAAGATCTTGATAAAGGTGTTTCAGAATTAAGCGATGGTGCAAAAGATCTGAATGACGGAGCAAAGAGTCTTGATGATGGCGCGAAGACACTGTCTTCCGGAATTAGTGATATTGATAGTGGTGCAGGTTCTCTTAAAGATGGCACGAACACACTTGCTGCCGGTACTTCTTCACTTGTTTCGGGAGCAGGTAAGCTTGATGATGGCGCAGCACAACTGCAAAACGGGATAAATTCGTATTCATCAGCAGTAGATACGTATCTTGGTGCCGGAAGTGAATTACAGCTTGGGACAGCGAGTGCGAGTCAGACATCACAACTTCTAACTGCATATATCACACAGTATATTTCAGAAGATAACAGTGCAAGCAGAGAAGCAAATATAGAATCGATTCTTGAAAGTCAGCTTAATCAGAAATCTTTGTTGCAGCAAAGTCTTTCGATAAGTCAGATGTCACTGGATGAGGCTGAAGATGAACAGGCGGCTGCCGAAGCTGAACTTATTTCAGTAGCACAGGGAGATGAACAGGTGCTTCAGGTAGTCAAGGGAACTGAAGAGACAGAGATATCAGTCCCCGTTTCTGTCAAAAGCGTTTCTTCTACGAATACAAGTACATTGAATACAGGGACATCGACAACAAGTACATCGAATACAAGTACATCAAGTACAAGTACTTCAGATACAGCTGATACAGCTGATGGAACAGCGTCTGATACCAATACTTCAACAACAGGTCAAAGTACAGAAACACCGGTTCAGACAAGCACATCAGGAATGACAGATAATCCGGGAGACGGAGCATCAACGGGTTCTGATACGACTACGTCAACGGAAAGTGGCAGCACAGGAGCAGCTTCCACGCCGGGCAGTACAACATCAGCACTTGTAATGGGGTATTCTGATGAGCAGAATGATGAAGACGGTGAAAGTATTTCTGACGGTTGTCAGAAGGTGAACGGCACTGTAATAGTAACAACTCCTATCGTTGAAGATGAAACCGTTAATACAGTCGATCAGGAAGAAGTGCAGAGTGCAGTCGCTTCACTTCAAAGCGCTAATGATAATGTTGTCAGCATGAGCAAAGCTGTAGTGATGAAACAGGCACAGGTTGAAACTCTTGATAATTCGATAAATCAGATATATGCGGCAATGCTGCAGAAGAAAGGTATGTCTGCAGAGACGATCAGCGGTATGACAACAGATCAGATCAAAGCAGCTGTTGCAAATGGATATGGCGTTTCTACAGATAAGCTTGATAATTCTACAGAATTATACTATATAAAACAGATGTCAAACGGATTAAGTAAGGGACTGGACGACCTGCAGACCGGTGAGCAGAATGTGTATAGCGGACTGTCAGGCGAAGATACGATGGGAGCACTCAAGAGCGGGGCATCGGATCTTAAGAATGGTACATCATCAGCAGTATCAGGCGCAGGGGAGCTTGACAGCGGTGCGAGGAAGCTGGCGAGCGGGGCATCTGCACTCAAGGATGGTACAGCAAAAGCATATTCGGGTTCCGTTACTCTTATGAATGGTACGACTTCACTGCTTGATGGAACCGGATCACTCCTTGATGGAACAAGTGAAATGAAAGACGGCACATCAAAGCTTGTCAGCGGCACAAAAGATCTGGATGATGGCGCAGGAGAGCTTGACGACGGTGTTTCCAAGCTTGCAGATGGGGTAAATGACCTTACCGATGGTCTCTTTAAGTTAGACGATGAAGGAATTAGTAAACTTACGGATATGTTTGGTGATAACGTTACTGATGTCGTAGACAGATTAAAAGCAGTAGAGAGCGCAGGAAATGACTATACCTCATTCTCCGGTTCATCAGACAGTATGAACAGCAATGTCAAGTTTGTCTACAAGACAGATGCTATACTTGTGGATGATAAGAATTGACAATATTGTACATATTTCATTGATTATAAAAAAGAAGCAGTATGATCTTTAACCTACATTCGCATCACGTGACGTAGTTACGAAAACGACGTATTTATCATGCTTTTTAGTGATACATTTTTTGGATAATAGCATATATCATTTATACATTGCTTCTGAAATGTAGCTAGAAATCAAAATGATATATGCTAAAATATTCAAGGATAAAGTAGTAATGGAAAAAATATGATATGTTTTGGCATTTATTTGTCGGTAAGGAACAAAGATGACTTTATTAGAAACATTTCTCTTGGCAATAGGCATGTCGTCGGAGATATTTGCCTGGGTTGTATGCAAAAGTTCTGATTATTCTAAGATAGACAAACACAAGATGATTCTTTTTTCACTTGCATTTGCCATATGGGAAGCAATATCTCTGCTTGCCGGGTACTATGGTGTATTTATATTAAAAAGAACAGGGATCTCGGACAATGCGATTAATGTTCTAAGACTTTTTGCGTTAGTGTTTTTTATCGTATTTGCACTTGAACTCTTGTATAAAGGCATAAAAAATGATCCGATATCAGAAAAACGCGCTGATGAAGTCCATTTCAAGCCTCTTATGAAATCGCTTGGACGGATTTCTATACATACCCTTTTTGAGAGCATCAGTTTTTCGTTTTGTGATACCCGTTTTAGCTATGTGCTTGTTATTCCGCTTGTTTCCTCAGTTCTTGTCACTTTATCTGCTCTTTGGGCAGGATATCATTTGGGATTTGAAGTAAAGTCAAAAGCATATATCATTGGATTTGTACTTATTATGCTTGGTGTAGCTGAAACGATCTTCAGATTTGTAATATAAGTTTATATTAATATTCTGATCATATGAGTTTACATTATTTAAGGTATATGCAGCCGCATATACCTTAAATTTTTATTATTTTCAAAGAACTTAGGTTATGTTAACATATAACTGTTCTGTGAATTAATAATAATGAAATCAAATAGAAATGAGGCGATTACTATGGGAATGACAATGACACAAAAGATCATGGCTGCGCATGCGGGACTTAGTGAAGTGAAAGAAGGACAACTCATAAAGGCAGATCTTGATCTTGTGCTCGGGAACGATATAACAAGTCCTGTTGCGATCAAGCAGATGAATAATATGAAGACTGCCGGCGTGTTTGATAAGGACAAGATAGCACTTGTCCCGGATCATTTTGTTCCGAATAAGGATATAAAGTCTGCGGAGAACTGCAAATGTGTGAGAGAATTTGCTATCCGTAATAAGATCACTAATTATTTTGAAGTAGGTAGAATGGGAATCGAGCATGCTCTCCTTCCTGAAAAAGGTCTTACGGTACCTGGAGATATGATAATAGGAGCAGATTCACATACATGTACTTACGGCGCTGTCGGAGCATTTTCTACCGGAATCGGTTCAACTGATATGGCAGTCGGAATGGCTACAGGCAAAGCCTGGTTTAAAGTACCGGGAGCGATCAGATTTAATTTGACAGGAAAGCTTTCAAAATATGTCAGTGGTAAGGATGTCATCCTTCATATAATAGGGATGATCGGAGTTGACGGTGCTCTTTACAGGTCGATGGAATTCACCGGTGCCGGGATAAAAAATCTTTCGATGGATGATCGTTTTACTATCGCAAATATGGCTATCGAGGCCGGCGGTAAGAATGGCATTTTCCCGGTAGATGATCTTACGAGAGAATATATCAAAGAGCATTCAGACAGACAGTATACTGAGTATACTGCTGACCCTGATGCGGTCTATGAGAAAACAATAGATATTGATCTTGGAGAGATAAAGCCTACAGTCTCGTTCCCGCATCTGCCATCAAATACACGTACATTTGATCAGATAAAGGAACCTGTAAAGATAGATCAGGTTGTTATCGGATCATGCACTAATGGAAGGATGAACGATCTTAGATGTGCCGCATCGATCATAGCGGGAAAAAGAATAGCCGGCGGTATCAGATGCATTATTATTCCTGCAACTCAGGCGATATATCTTGAGGCTATGGAAGAAGGACTGATAAAGCAGTTCATAGAAGCCGGTGCAGTCGTATCGACACCTACATGCGGACCGTGTCTTGGCGGATATATGGGTGTTCTTGCAAAAGGTGAGAGATGCGTATCTACAACGAACAGGAATTTTGTCGGACGTATGGGTGATACTGAATCAGAGGTATACCTTGCAAGCCCGGCAGTCGCAGCAGCAAGTGCACTTACCGGATTTATCACGGATCCGACAGATTAATATAACAGGAATCAGATCGGATGGAGCATAACACGATAAAAGAGTTACGACATCACATGATTTTATCAATAGAAAATGAAATTTTGTGTCAGATGTGTGGTATCATAAAAATGGTTTGAATATAAGGAGATTATTATGAAGTCAGCTGAAGGAATAGTTTTCGGATATGGCGATAATGTAGATACAGATGTGATAATACCTGCGAGATATCTAAATACAACGGATCCTACGGAGCTTGCGTCACACTGTATGGAGGATATAGATAAGGACTTTGTAAGTAACGTTCGTGTTGGCGATATAATCGTCGCAAGAAAGAACTTTGGCTGCGGATCATCGCGTGAACATGCACCTATAGCAATAAAGGCTTCTGGTGTAAGCTGTGTTATAGCTGAGACATTTGCAAGGATATTCTATCGTAATTCGATCAATATCGGACTGCCGATAATAGAATGTAAAGCTGCCTCAGAAGAGATAAAAGCCGGCGATAAAGTAAAGGTTGACTTTGATTCCGGGGTCATCAGCGATGAGACAACAGGAAAAAAGTATCAGGGTCAGTCATTTCCGCCGTTTATGCAGGGACTTATCGATGCAGGCGGACTTGTAAATTACGTTAATGAAGGGAAAATGTGAGAATATCTCATTTTACAAAGAAAACAAAAGGCATGAGGATGCTGCTGCCGCTTATCTGCACAGCACTTATATTCGGGTTAACTTTATGCGGATGTGAGGGTAAGGACTCAGCAGGGACAAACTCTTCTGGAATGGAAAGTGATGTAGACACAGCAGATTTATCCCAGACTGCCAGCAGTTACGATGTGACGAGCACTTCTGAAAACGCAGCCGGATCAGATACGGAGAGCACTTCAAAAACATCCGGCGATTCAAATGTTGCGAATTCTTCAGAGTCGGAGACAACTTCGGAGACTGAGATCATATCATCTGACAGTGCGCTTAATGTACGCGCGAAAAAATCGAATAGCTGGGAAAGCGACAAGGCGGCATTTGCTCAGTACGAACTGAATATATCGAATAACAGCGGGCATAAGATAACAGATTGGAGCGCCAGCCTCTGCGTTCCGAAAGGAACGGAACTTTCACAGTCATGGAATTGTACAGCAGTTTGCACAGATGGAAAGCTTTCAGTCAAATGTGTTGATTACAACAGCAGCATAGATACTCAGACTGATTACCATGATACGGGACTTATAATCTCATGCAAAGATGATATACCGGAGATATGCGCAGGCTCCGTATTTTCTTATAAGATGGATGGAAAGTCATATACCTGTAATATCAGTGATACAGGTAAAGAATCAGAAGATCAAGAAAAAAGCTCTGTTACAGATGAATCTGCCGACAGCAAGTCGAAATCAGGCACGCAATCTGAATCTGAAAGTAAAAGTGTTAAGGGTGTAAATGCAGGGGAGGACAAGAATTCGATGAATACGGAATTTAAGGTAACACCGCTTAAAGTCGTCGGCACTGACCTGACGGACGCAGATGGCGATAAGGTGCAGCTTAAAGGTATAAGCTCACATGCGCTCGCACTTTATCCGCAATACGTAAATGAAGATTCACTGAGGACACTGCGCGATGAATGGCATGCGAATGTCTTTAGACTTGCGATGTATACGATGGAAGATGGCGGCTATTGCAACGGCGGTGATCAGAAAAAGCTTGAGCAGTCCATAGATACGGCAGTAAAAGCATGTCAGAAGCTTAATATGTATGTTATTATCGACTGGCATATACTTAGCGATGGCAATCCGCTGACACATGAAAAGGAAGCGGAAGTGTTTTTTGAGAAGATGTCGAAGAAATATGCCGGAATCCCTAATGTCATATATGAGATATGCAATGAGCCGAACAATTCAGATTGGAAGACACAGATAAGGCCTTATGCGGACGATATCATTCCGATAATCAGAAAAAATGACAAGAACGTTGTCATTTTGGTGGGCACAAATACGTGGAGTCAGGATGTAGATCAGGTTGCCACAGATCCGCTAAAATATGATAATATAATGTATAGTCTGCATTTTTATGCAGGAACTCATAAGGAACAATTGCGGCTTAAGGCAGTAAATGCGATCAAAGCCGGAACACCGGTATTTATAAGTGAGTGCAGCATATGCACTGCAGATGGTAATGGCGCTGCGGATACTGAGTCAGGAAATGACTGGATGGATCTGATCTATAAGTATAATCTTAGTTATATTGAGTGGAATCTTTCGAATAAAGCGGAGAGTTCTGCGATGCTTAAGCCTTCATGCACAAAGACAAGCGGGTATACCGATGATGATCTGACAGAGATCGGCAAGTGGTATAAAGACGTGATGAGCACAAGATGATTTATGAGTGATATAGATCAGGGACTTTTTGAAAGATCAAAATGCAAGGTAATGCTTAAACAGCATGATGCGCATGGCTTTGGCACACTTAAAGAAAAAACAGTGCATGCTGTAATGAAGCTTTATTATGCACCGGATGAAGATACGCATGAGATCCCGATAGAAGGTTTCATTGCTGATATCTATCATGAAGGAAAGATAATCGAGATACAGAATGGCAATTTTTATAAGATGCGAGATAAGCTTAAGGCGTATCTTCCGGATTACGATGTAACGATAGTACTTCCATTATATGATCATAAATGGAATATCTGGATTGATCCCGATACAGGGGAAGTGTCAAAGAAGAACAGATGCCGTTCGGGCACTGTATACAACGCTTTTCCGGAACTGTACAGGATAAAGCCTTTTTTGAACGATGAGCACCTGCATTTTATATTTCCCATGCTTGATATTGAGGAATACCGTTTGCTTAGCGGATGGAGCCGCGACAGGAAACATGGTTCTGACAGATATGACAGGATACCGGTTTCTTTTGGATGTGAATACAGGATAGATGAGATAAGAGATTATCTTCAGTTTATCCCGCCGGAACTTGATGATGGTTTTACATCGGCTGATTTTGCCAGGGCGGCAGGTATAAGCAGAGAGCTTGCAGATGTAACGCTGAATATACTTTATTTTACCGGAAATGTTATAAGAACGGAGAAAAAAGGCCGCTGTTGGCTATACAATATTTTTCAGGATTATTGAGGGGAAAATGACACTTCCGCAGATACTTCAGATCTTCTATATAGTAGTTACAGTGCTGATCGCAGGGATTAATATCGCAAAAGGTAAAGTTTCGGATCAGCAAAGGTATCTTTCGGCCTTTTCTATTGTAACGTGCGTAGGAATGGTCGGATATTATTATGAATTTACGGCTGTTTCTGCCTCGGACATGTATTATGCGATTATTCTGGAATATTTCTATTATTGTTTTGCACCGGTATTTCTGCTTCATTTTATGCTTCTTTATTCACATTCAAAATTCAACAGCAAAATGGTAGAGATCTTTACTGTCTATGAGATCGTTATATTTATCATAGTCCTTCATTATCGTCATACCCCAAATCTTTTCTTTGAGTCAGTAAGCTGCATCCAGTCAAAAGGAACTTCATACATTGTGTTAGGGCATACTTTCTTGTATGTGCTTAATCTTGTAGTGGACATAGTATGGAGCGTATGGCTTGTGTATCTGACATTCATAGGATATTTAAATCACAAAAAAGAGCGCAGGCTGGAATTTCTTATGATATTTGTAGGATCAGTTATCCCATGTCTGGGGTATATATTTGATATATTCGGTGTGTGTGGACATTATCGGATAAGTATTGTCTTCGATATCTCGGCGGAGATCGTGTTTGAATATATCGTTTTTCATTATAATATGTTTAATACGGTAGAACAGGCGAAATCAGATTATATCCATGATATGGATGAAGGTGTTATCGTCACTAATTCCGATGGTGAAGCTATATTCCATAATCCGGCAGTCGAAAAGATATTTACCGATGTTGATTGGACGGATACTGATGAAATTTCAAGCGATGTTATCTCATTTCTTGAAAAGAATTGCAGTGGATTTGCCGGAGGTGACAGATATTATAACTGGAGACGCAGTGATCTTATGAATAACAGTCACTGCGAGGGCTACATCTATACGGTGATAGATGTTACGGAAGACTATGAATATACAAAGCAGCTTATGACACTTAACGATGAAGCACTGCGTGCCGGTCAGGTCAAGAATATATTTATTGCAAACATAAGTCATGAGATAAAGACTCCGATCAATTCTATACTTGGCATGAATGAGATGATCTCACGAAAAGATATTCCGACTGGAATCCGCAGATATTCTGATAATATCCGAAGTGCGGGCTATACACTTCTCTCATTGATCAACGATATTATGGACATTTCAAAGCTGGAAGCGGGTAAGCTGCATATAAGACAGAAAAATTACGATCCGGATGTGGCAATATACGAAGCAGTAGACATGGTGCAGGGAATGGTAGTGAACAAACATATCGGGTTAAAGGTTTCAGTATCACCTGATATGCCATCGATCCTCATTGGCGATGATGTTAGGATTCGTCAGTGCATCGTAAATATCCTAAAATATTCTATTGCTAATACTTTTAATGGTCACGTTGAACTAGAGTCTTATTGTGAAAACGGGGATGATGTTAACAGCGTTAAGCTTGTATTTAAGGTGACAGATACGAGCAATGGTATAAAATCCAATATGATAAAGCATATATTTGATTCTGTTCTTGTTGTTTCAGCAAATGAACCTCAGCCGGCAGACAGCAGTATATCAGTTGCCTTAAGCATGACTAAAAAGATAGCAGATATGATGGGAGCATCAATAGATGTAGAGAGCGTATATGGTAAGGGGAATCGTTTCACGATCACTATACCGCAGAAGATAGTCGATCATTCTCCGCTAGGCTCGTATGCATCGCATATAAGTGCCGTAAAGAATAGAAGTGAGCATAAAAGCATTGCGTTTACAGCACCAGATGCAAATATACTCGTGATCGATGATGCTGACGTGAACCTTACCGTTGCACGTGGACTGATGAAGCCGTTTAAGATGCATATTGATACCGGGAACAGTGGTGAAGCATGTATTGATATGATGAGGAAAAAGCATTATGACATTCTCATGATCGATCATATGATGCCGGAAATGAATGGCATTGAGACTATAAAGAGAATACGCGCGGCAGAAAATCTTATAGATACATCTAATACAAAGATAATCGCTATGACAGGCAACTCGCAGCCGGATGCTGAAGAATTTTACAAAAAACATGGATTTGACGGGTATATGACAAAACCTATTGAGCCTGCCAAAATCCAAGAGATACTTTTTATGTTCCTTCCAAAAGAACTGATAATAAAAACATCTGACAGGAAGGGCGAAAAATGAATATAGTGCTGTTACTTCAGATATTTTTCATAATAGCTTTGTTTTTTACAATGCTCGCCACGACGATATGCGCTAAGACTTCAGGACCGCAGAGATATCTTTCGGTCGCAACGATATGCGGCTTTATTGGTATGATAGGGTATTATTGCGAGCTTACTGCAAAATCGCTTAGTGATGCGTACAGAGCATGCAAGCTGGAATATGTCGCATATGTTATTGCACCGCTTATGGTTCTTGAATTTGTCTCATTATATGATAAAAGCAAGATCATCACGCTTATTGAAAGGATGATCCTTGTTGCGGATATCGTCATCCTGTGTCTTGTATGGACAAGCGAAAAGCATACTCTCTATTATAAACGGATATGGATCGTGAACTCAGGAGGTAATTCGTACATTTTAGTTGACCCGGGTCCAATGTATTATATCTATACGATCGTCATGATCATATGGGCGATCTGCGCGACATATGTTGCTTACAGAGTATATAGAAAATACCGCAACAACAAGACTCATGAATATTTTTATCTTTTTATGTCGATCATGATATTTATCGTTGGCTGGATTGTTGCGAAATTTCATCTTGTCGGATATTATGACCTAAGTGCAGTCGACTGCGTTGTCGCTTTGTTTTCGTTAACATATGTTACATTCAGATATGGTCTGTTCGATACAATATCAGAAGCAAGGGATATGTATATCAATGGCATGGAAGAGGGAATCCTTGTGACGAATATCAGTGGGAGACCTATATACGGGAACCCTGAGATGCAGAAGATATTTGAAGATATAGACTGGACGAACAATGCTGATATTGAAGAGAATGTGATCGACTTTCTTCATGAAAATGAGAATGGTTTTCTGAAAGACGGACGATATTTCAGCTGGCGTGAGAATTCTACACACAACAGCCGCGGGAATTGTGAGGGTAAAGTATATTATCTGTTCGATATATCTGATACTTATAATTATACAAGACAGCTTCTTGACATGAAAGATAAAGCAGTCAAGGCAAATCAGATGAAGAACAGTTTTATATCAAATATAAGCCATGAGATTAGAACCCCGATCAATTCGATACTTGGCATGAATGAGCTTATAACGAGGGAGAATAATGATCCGGAAGTCACCGAATATTCATATAATATAAGAGAAGCCGGGAAAAATCTTCTTTCACTTGCCAACGATATCCTTGATATGTCAAGGATGGAGGCAGGAAGGATTGAGATTCATAATTCAAAATATGATCTTGCAGTACTTATTAATGACTGTCTTCAGATGACTTCAGGGAGAATAGAAGAAAAAGGGATAAAGTTTGATGCATGTATCGCAAAGGATATGCCTGTATCGTATATTGGCGATGAGATAAGACTGAAACAGTGTATAACAAATTTCCTGACAAATGCGATAAAATATACAAACGAAGGGTACATATCTCTTAATGTCAATGGTGTCAGAAAGAGTCAGAGCGAATATATAC
>JAGPKJ010000065.1 GCA_018053995.1 Lachnospiraceae bacterium
TTTTGTAAGCTTTCTTCCAAGTCCCGGGCTGCTCACTTCAAGCGTATATGGATCCGTAATGAGATTCACCTTATCAAGTTCTTCTGAGAACTTTCGACTCACGTTCTCGCAATCTTGAATGTTGACTCCACCCGGTTTGTCGATGTATCCGCGAAGGTAAAAGTTGCTGCCTTCCTTCACATACTCGACATCATAAACGCTCACGCCTTCCGCCTTTGCTATCGGCGTAAGTATCTCTTCCGCCTTTGCTTCATAATCGGATCTTCGTGACATATATGTCCTCCTGTGTTTTACGCATAAAAAAAGTGGACTTGCAAGCCCACTTAACACTGACATAATACACTATCATTTCAATAAATGCAAGGGTTTTAGCGAAATTCGCGGATTTCTGGATTCCTCACCCATCACCGCACATCGCATACATTAGAACCGCATGCATTAGCACCGTTTGCACTAGCACCATTTGCATTAGTACCGTTTGCATTAGCACCGTTTGCATTAGCACCATTTGCATTAGCACCATTTGCATTAGCACCGTTTGCACTAGCACCGTTTGCATTAGCACTTGTGCTCTGTCATTTTCCTTTTGGTACAAAGCTGTCAAATATGAACACATCGAAATGTCCCTGCATCTCATCGAGCGCTTCCTGCGACTTTATCGTCCACGCAGCTGCCGTATTGTGAAATAACATGTGACAAATGCATCTCGATGGAAGCTTGTACGAATGATAATCATACGCAATGAAATCAGGGCGTGTCAGAAAATTGAACATCTGATGCTCAATAAGCCATTCCAGAAATCCAAGCTTGCCTTTTGGCCATTTTACACCTTTTGCGAAAAATCTCATCGACAGTTGACCGCGGATCACATCTGGATGATGCTCCTTATACCACTTAACACCCATCGGGCTGAATGACTCGATACAGTATTCACCTTTATAATCTACAAGCAGCGGATCTGCGATGTCGCAAACAGTTGTATCAACCGTCGCGATCTTGTACTCGATAATAAGCGGAACTTGTCCATCTACAAGTTTCAGAAACTCTCCGAATGTCGGGATCTTCTCCTGTGACTTTGCAAGATTGAACTGCTGTAATTCTTCATAAGTGTAATCCGCAACTTTTCCGTCAACTCCACATATCCTGTCTAACGTAAAGTCATGAAAGATAACAGGCACCTTGTCCTTCGATAGCTGTACATCCGTCTCAATACCATATCCAGCCTTTATCGCTTTTTCAAAAGCCTTCATAGAGTTTTCAGGTGCATCTCCCTCATTATCATGCAGTCCCCTGTGCGCGAAAAGCTTCTGCCTGAACATCGATTCATCCGGCTTATTAAACACGCGCGGCGTGATAGTAAAGAGAAACACCGCACATAACACCACCACAACTATAAGAATTATAATAAACACATTCATCTGCCCGCTCCTCTATTATTCAAATTACATCATGTTGCTCTGTAGCTTTCTCATCTCATATCTCTCATATCTCTCATATCATATCTCATATCTCATATCTCTCATATCATATCTCATATCTTATGTCCTATACATATTCAAAAGCACACCGCATTCCTTTTTTATATCGCGCATGTTTATGGTGCGATGCATCCCTTGTATTTTCCGATTCGTTCCGATAATACCACTGATATCTGCAAAATAAAAGTGATATCATCATTGCTGTAGATGAATTTTGTGTTCATAATAGATGTAAATGATCTCAGGTTAGTATTAGTTGTAAATGTATTGTATATTCATATCAGATGTAAAGAATCTCATGTTAATATTAGATATAAATGAATTTTTCATCTACCTGATTTGAACACACTCGGAATTACGAAACAGCTAATTTTGAATACTAAAGTGTCAGCGATACAGTATAGCAGAGATGATTTTTTTACAGTACTGTATTTTTTATCAAGAAAAAGTCATTCGAAAAAAGTGATACCGTATAGCAGAATTTTTATTGCTGTATTACTGTACTTTTTATTTTATTTTGAGGGTTCATTCTATTTTTTGAATTCAAAATACAGTATATTTGATAATAATCTTTGTATATACTGCATTTTCCAGGCATTGTTCCGAGTGCACCCCCCAATGATACTTCAAAATTACAGTATCATAGACAACTTCTTTCTGTAGTACTGTAGCACTCCGAACAACAGAAAAAAACGAGTAAAAAAATGCAGTACTTATTATAGATATCGTTCTAAATACTGTATATTTGAAATAGAAAAATTGTTTCGGGGAGTCGAGCTATGAAGCGATAATACCAGCTACTAATTAGTGAAGCAACGATATCCCGACTGCCGAGCCGCAGTTTAACGATACTTCGACTGTAACGCAATGCCACAGTGATATTTCAGGCTGCATGGCTGATGAAAGAAATAAATTTATTCTGGAAGGAGGCGCACATGACATATATTTCACATCAATCCAATAACATCCCACAATCCGACACCAAATATAATATCCGTAATAGTACTAAAACCGTCAGCACGACACAACCTGGCTGTACATCGCACCCCGGCTGCACGACGATGCCTGACTGCACGACGCTACACCCAGATGTTGCAGCACGCTCTGTCAGCAGCGATCTACCTTCGTCGCATGTGCAGCCCCACACCTACATCAGCATCGATCTCAAAAGTTTCTTTGCAAGTGTTGAATGCCGCGAGCGCGGTCTCGATCCGCTCACTACAAATCTTGTTGTTGCAGATCCTACAAGAACCGAAAAAACAATCTGCCTCGCCGTGTCTCCTTCCCTGAAATCATACGGTATCCCCGGGCGTGCACGACTTTTCGAGGTTATCGAACGAGTCCGTGAAGTCAACATAGAGCGAATGAATAATGCCCCGGGACATGCTTTTGCCGGGAAAGAAACCGATAATACCAAAGTAAAGTCAGACCCATCCCTCGAACTTGGATACATTCAGGCTCCGCCGCGGATGGCTTACTACATGAAATACAGCACCGACATATATAAAATATATCTCAGATATATTGCTCCCGAAGATATCGTTGTCTACTCAATCGATGAAGTCTTCATGGACGTCACCGCATACCTTAACACATACAAGCTCTCCGCCCATGATCTGGCCATGAAGATGATCCACGAAGTTCTCTCCGAAACCGGAATCACCGCTACTGCCGGTGTCGGCACAAACTTATTTCTTGCGAAGATCGCAATGGATGTTGTCGCAAAACACATCCCAGCCGACAAGGACGGTGTGCGAATCGCAGAGCTTGATGAAATGTCATACCGCAGAGAACTTTGGAATCACCGCCCCATTACCGATTTTTGGCGTGTCGGACGCGGCTATGCAAAGAAACTTGAAAAAGTCGGTCTTGAAACTATGGGAGACATTGCAAAATGTTCTGTCGGAAAACCATCCGATTTCTATAATGAAAATCTTCTCTACAAAATGTTCGGCATAAATGCCGAGCTCCTGATCGACCATGCATGGGGATGGGAACCCGTGAACATCGCTGATATCAAGGCTTACCGCCCACGTGCGAATAGTCTTGGTTCCGGTCAGGTGCTCCAGACTCCATACCCCGCAGATAAAGCACGCCTTGTTACTCAGGAAATGACGGATCAGCTCGTTTTAGACCTCGTCCGCAAAAAAGTCGTTGCCGAATCTGTCGTCTTAAGCATCGGTTACGATATAACAAACCTTACTGACCCGCGCATCGCATCATCATATAAAGGTACGATCGTCACGGATCATTATGGACGTCTTCTTCCCAAACCCGCACAGGGCAGCTCAAAGTTTGATACTCCTACTTCATCAACTTCCGTCTTCATGAGCACCGTAGCCGGGCTGTTTGACCGCATCGTGAACCCCGCTCTCCTTGTGAGACGAATCGGCATAGCCGCATGCAACATCGTCCCCGAAGATTCTGCTTTGGCAAATAAGAGCGAGCAGTACGAGCAGCTCGATCTTTTCACCGATTATGATTTGGAAAATAAAAGAAAAGAAAATGATAAACGTATGCTCGAACGAGAACGCAAGATGCAGGAAGCCGTTCTCTCCATCAAAGATAAATATGGCAAAAATGCCATCCTCAAAGGGCGCGACCTCGAAGACGGTGCGACTGCGATGATGCGCAACGGCCAGATTGGAGGGCATAAAGCATGAGTGATGACCGCTATGCTGACATAATTGATCTTCCTCACCATGTCTCCGTAACTCGCAGACACATGAGCATAAAAGACCGCGCCGCGCAGTTCTCCGCATTTGCCGCGCTCACAGGATACAGTGATGAGATAAAAGAGACCGCCCGCCTCACAGACGATAAACGCGAGATGGATGAGACCGAACTTGAAGAACTCTCACTCAAGCTTGCGTTGATCCTCGCCCGTGCAGACGAAAAGCCTTATATCACAGTGACATATTTTTCTTCCGACCAAAAGAAATCCGGCGGTGTCTACAAGACAGTCACCGGAAATCTCAAAAAAGTCGATGAAATCGAGCGTACTCTCACCCTCACCGATGGCGATATCATCCGTCTCGATGACATCATAGATATCGAATCCGGCAACGCCGGGATCTAACCTTTGTGCGGAGTGCATTGTATCTCGCAATACGGTACACACCCACTTGGTGCGGCGTGCATTATATATGGTGCAGAACCGCTTGCGCTACGGATATCCGCAGCGGTGCTATTGCTCGTATGAAACCTCGCAAAGCGCCGGCGGATATCAACGTTTCTGCGTTCATATAAGAATGCACGCCTGCACCATGGCTATAAAGTATTGCATCATAATGTGTAATGCACGCCTGCACTATGCGATTTATCACGTATTGTATCGCAATGTGTAATGCCACCTGGCACCAGGCACATTACGCCGTCTTCTCTGTGAAGATGTCGCCATGACGCACCTGCGTCATTGTGGCGAAAGCAAGCACCGAGAAAATGAACGCGTACGGAAATAATGTACTGTACGAAATATGTTCAAGGAGAAATCCTGATACTATCGGCGTCACGATCTGTGATGCCATCGAGAACGTATAGTAAGTTCCCGTATATTTTCCGATATCGCTTCCCTTGGCCATCTCCACGACCATCGGGTACGAATTCACATTTATCGAAGCCCAGCCAATCCCGATCACGCCAAACAGCACATTAACAAATGGCGTGTATGTATGTACAAATATGCCTGCAAGATAGCTCACGCTCATAAGCACAATTCCGATCAGGATCATCTTCTTTCTTCCTATTTTCCCGGAAATTATTCCGATAGGTATGAAGCAGATGACTGCCGTGACCATGCCGACAAGCAGACAGTTCGCGAAGCCGCCGCCTTCCATTTTCCAGACAACCTTTGTGTACCTCGAAAACGCTGTCGTTACCGCGTTATACGCAAAATACCATAGGAAAATAGAAGCAAGCAGGAAAATCATGCTTCTCCTGACTGCAGGTTCCATCTTATTGCCGCCGGCAATTCTTTGTCCGCTTGCTGCCGCATCTTTATCTGTATTGCCACGTCCGGCAGTTTCGTTTTCGCGCAATTCTTCAGCATCTTTATCTGTCGTGCCGCATCCGGCAGTTTCGTTTTCGCGCAACTCTTCAGCATCTTTATCTGTCTTGCCGCGTCCGGCAGTTTCGTTTTCGCGTAGTGCTGCCTCTTCTTCAGTCTCTGCATTAAATGGTTCATTTGCCGCACGGCATTTTGCTGCTACATCATCCCGCGTTTTATTTTCCGGAATCGCAAAAAACAAAATGACTACCGCAAGCACCATAAGCGCCGCGATGCTTATGAACATCGGTGCATAGTCCGGTCTGTCACCTTTGCCAACAAGAAACTTTATGGCAATAAGTGAATATATCGATCCGACCGCGCCCATCAGGTTTATCACCGCATTTGCTTTCGAACGGCACCTGTTCGGCGTGAGATCAGGCATCAGTGCGACCGCCGGTGACCTGTATATTCCCATGGAAAATAAGAGGGCAAAGAGCGCAATGAGAAACATCGCTGCACTGTTCATATGATCCGCCATCGGCAGCATCATCATGAAAATGACTGCAAGCACTGTCCCTACCAGGATAAATGGCATACGTCTTCCGATCTTCGTATTTGTCTTGTCAGAAAGTGCACCAAACACCGGAAGCAGGAATATCGCAAGCACGTTGTCCATTGCCATCAGAACGCCGGTTATCGTTTCTTTGAATCCAAATGAGTTCTGTAACATCAGCGGAATAATGTTGTCATACATCTGCCAAAAAGCCGAGATTGAAAGAAATGCCAGACCTACAAAAAAAGTGCGTTTATAATTCAGTTTCATTTGTAGCCTCCATCTGAACCGTATTTGTGACTGCCTACCCCTGGCAGTTCACATCCTATATTCAATTCTATAATGGAGCGAGCTGAAAGTCCACATGCCACTCTGATCTTTTACATTCCGAATATCCATCTTCTACCTTATGCAGACTTCATACCGCAGGCTTATCTTTTACATTATGCAGATTTCATACCGCAGACTTATCTTTTACATTATGCAGATTTCATTTTCCCTACTGGTCTTATGCATTGCATAGTTTGTTTACGTCAGCGCATAAAAAAAGCACCAAATCCGCACAGATACTGCGTCTTTGATGCTTTCAACCTAGTAGCGAGAGGGAGACTCGAACTCTCGACACCGTGGGTATGAACCACGTGCTCTAGCCAGCTGAGCTACCTCGCCACAAATAATTAACCAGTTACATGCAATCGACTGTTTTGACAAACGCTATCAGCTGTTACCGTTTACCTGTATCAGTCTTTGTAACTGAATGGGACCTATAGGGCTCGAACCTATGACCCTCTGCTTGTAAGGCAGATGCTCTCCCAGCTGAGCTAAGATCCCATTGCTGTTTTTTTTCGTCAGCTTCATTAGTATACAATCGAGCCATTAAGTTTGTCAAGTCGTTTCTAAAAGAAGATGGTGTATGGTTGAATGAAATCCGAAATTCTACACCCCTATGGAGAAGATGGTGTATCACATTCTTTCCGGCGCCGAGAAGCCGAGCAGGTCTATGCATGTCTCAAGGACTTTCCGCGTAAGGTCAAGAAGAGCTATCCAGCCGCTCTGAACGTCTTTATCGCTTTCAGTCATTATCCTGTTATCATGATAGAAACTATTGCACGCATTAGAAAGACCATAAATATACGCACATATCCTGTTTGGCGCGCAATCATTATAAGCACCCTCGATGACACCACCGAACTTTACAAGTTCCATAACAAGAGCTTTCTCCGACGGATTAGCTGCCTCACGAATCTTAGTGGCTTTCACGTCTCCGCCTGCTTCTGTATATTTCGACATTATCGACTTGATCCTGACGATCGTGTAGAGAATATACGGACCTGTATCTCCTTCAAATGAAGTGAATTTGTCGGGATCGAATATGTAATCCTTTGCAGGCTGATTCGACAGATCGCCGTATTTTATAGCAGCAAGCCCTACTATCTTCGAAACATTTTCGGCTTCTGCCTTTTCTTCGGAAGACATTGATGATGACATCATTGCTATTTCTTCGTCCGTGTATCTCTTTGTTTCAGTCGATTTTGCGTCTGCCGCTTTGACGTTTTTACATTCAGCTGCACAGCCTGCTTTTCCATTATCACATTCAGCTGTATCGCTGCCACCTGCTTTTCCTGCTGTAGCGGCTTTCTTTTCGTAGCTGTTCTCTATTATTTTCCTGAGCATCTCTTCGTCTATCTCGGAAATAAGATTCTCAAGTCTCGGTACCCCGCCCTGACGTGTCTTATAAGGCTTCCCGTCCTTGCCGTTTACCGTGCCAAATCCGACATGATCAAGTTCCATCTCAGGCTTTGCAAATCCAACCTTCCTTGCGCAGCGGAATACCTGCTCAAAATACAGGTTCTGACGTTTATCGGTAAGATAAATGATTCTGTCTGGATCGTAATTTTCTACCCTGTCCTGAATCGTAGCAAGGTCAGTCGTGTTATACAGTGATGCTCCGTCTGACTTAAGGATCATGCATGGAGGAATTTCTTTTGTATCAGTTTCTTCACTTACATCAACAACAAGAGCGCCTTCGCTTATATGCGCGTATCCGTTATCCTTAAGATAATCAACCATTTCAGGGATTCTCCCCTGCACTGTTGACTCGCCATTCCACAAGTCAAAATTAACATTCAGATTGTTGTAATTGCGTTTCATATCTGTAACTGAAACTTTTATTATCTGCTCCCAGAGCGCATGATATCCCCTGTTCCCGTTTTGAAGTTCGTAAGTCGCTTTCATTGCGGCTTCTTTATATTTCTTGGCAGCTTCCGTATACTCGACTTTTGCAGTACCCACGCCCTTCGCTGCATTCACTGTATCCTCACAGTTCGCCGTATTTTCAGGCTTTACCGTCTCCTTGGATTTCTTGCTTGCAGTCGGATATATCTCTTCCAGTTCTGATATTGTAAATGGTGCTTCTTTCGGATATTCTCCGGTAAATGAATCATCAAAATACGGAAGATCCGGTTTTCTGAGACTCAGTTCATATATGATAAGTCCCATCTGAAGACCCCAGTCACCGAGATGAATATCGCCTATAGTCTTATGCCCCATATAACGACAGATTCTCTTTATCGATTCGCCAATGACTGCCGAGCGAAGATGTCCTACGTGGAGCGGCTTTGCTACGTTCGGTCCGCCGTAATCAACGATGATCGTCTTTGACTTTTCAGGTCTTGCAAGTCCGAACTTCTCATCATTCGCCATCTTCGTTACATAATCACAGAGAAATGATTTCTTTACGTTACAGTTGATAAATCCCGGAGCTGCAGCTGTAACATTCTCTACAACACTGCTGTTATCAAGTTCCTTTACAACTTCACCTGCTATAACAAGCGGAGCCTTATGGTAAAGTTTTGCACCGCCCATTGCGCCGCTACATTGATATTCACATAAGTCCGGTCTCTTTGATACCGCGACTTTTCCCAGCTTATTGTCATATCCTGCTTTTTCAAATGCGTTCATGATCTCTGCTGAGACCAGTTCTATAAGTTCTTTCATATTTTATTTTCCCTCGTAAAATTGATTACGGTCACTGCCGTTGCACTTCATCTAGGATAGCGCAATTATCGCCACTTGCCAAGTATAAGTATGATTTGCAATATTTAATTATAATGTAGTATTCGCAATATTTAATCTGTCGGATTTGTGATACTTTATCATAAGATCACAATTAATGAGATAAAGCCACCTCATACAATGGCATGATGTGGTGTCAAAAGCAGCTAATAGTTTTACATACAGCAAATTCTTCCATTTTCTTTACATCAGATACTCTTCTATCATTTCGTCGACTACCATGTTGTTAATCGGATGATTACTTGTCTCATATGTGAGTATAAGGCTTCTCCCTGGAAATATTTTATTTTTCTCATACATCTCTATCTTCCTGACTGCATTTCCACTATACTCCGGATTATCCATCATGCCAAAATGTTCCCAGTAAAATGCCTCTCTTGTACGTACATTTAGTACATAAAAATCCGGTCGTACATATCCAATTCCGTTCAGGTTTATCGGATATTCATATATATATGGAATCCCTGATCTATTAAGCTTGTCACAGATGATTTTTTCGGACTTCGAACGAACGACCTCACCACGTTCAGTTATTATCGCATCTTCCTCTTCGCTGCTAAGTGCATGTACTCTAGTGTCTTTCATGCTTTCCTTTATTGCATTGTGTTTGGTCTCCCATGCAGCGGCAAAGTCAGTATTATCAAGGACATACGGAGTAACAAGGAGCTGTTTATTTTCGCTCATTTTCTTAAAACACATAACATAATCGTTATAATCTCTAAGCTTTGAAACTCTCTCCAATGCTTTCCTGTCGTGTTCCGCCAGCTTAAGTACACGTTTTGCATATTCTTTCTGTGCAAGCTCATATGCTATCTTATCTTCTGCGCGTTTCAAGTATCGCCTTTTTCTTCCATCTTCGCCATACATGATATAGTATTGGTGTACGCTACCTTTGTCTATGATATATAGTGAACCTTGTGGTGATCTTGCACAGTCCCTTTTTGCAAGACTAATGATACTTTCCAACTCATCGATCACTGTATCGATATCTTTATCCCTATCCATAATCCTCCCTCATTACATATCCCGTATGCTCTATTATTTCATCATGTAACACGCCGCCTGACGATTTTCATTATTGTTAAATTTATTTATGTCTCAGGCTTCCTACTTCCGGCTTCCGGCTTTGTGAATCCGGATTCTGACTTTATGATTCCGACTTCCGGCTTCCGGCTTCCGGCTTCCGGCTTCCGGCTTCCGGCTTCCGGCTTCCGGCTTCCGGCTTCCGGCTCATTATTATTTCCATACATCTTGATGTCAACTACAGTATCTGCAGTTCTTTTTTCTCACATTACTGTAATTTTGAACTATTATTTTGGGGCTCCCAATTTCGATGCAGTATACGTGAAATATCCAATCTATAATACTGTATTTTTTTTTCGATATAGGGGGTCGATCTAAAACAATTGCAGTACTCACAAATAATCAATTTGAATATACTGTATTTTTCGCAGTTTATATAATGATTTCTTCTGTCATACCCCCTTCCGTCACCAGATTTTGCAGTAATTTCAAGCATCTTTTTTTCCAGTACTGTACCTAAATTGTATACACAATCTTATGTTGTCAAAAATACAGTAAAATCTATCTATTTTTTCTTATTTACTGCAAATGAAACAGTTAATACAACACTTGAATAAATACAAGAAATTTGGCACTATGCAGTGCTGCTAAGCACTGACTCAACGTAGAAACGTCATCCTGCCTGCCCGAGCCGGGCTATGAAAAACATTTATGTTTATTATGAATGCTCGCTTAACAAACTGCAAGCTTTATTTAAGAATATTCCGCCATCCAACAATACTCTAATACCTTTAGGACTATGAAGACTTCCTGCAATCAGTTCCGACCGCTAGAAGTAAACTGTTAGCCCTCAAGCCTTCTGCTCTTCACGTTTGCTGAATGCACAGCCGCAGTAATTCTGCCTGTAGAGCCCATATTCGTGAGAAAGTACGATTGACCGCTGATAGCCGCCTTTCTTCTTAAAGTCTGACGGAAGCCACTTGACCTCGTGACTTCCGGCATTTTCTTGTGAGTATTCTCCTGCCAATCTCATTCCTATTGAATTCAGAAGTGAAGCATTCTTCAGCGGGCTTATCGTAAGAGTTGTTGTGACATAATCCATTCCAAGCTTCATAGCTTCTTCTATCGTGCGGCGAAGACGCAGCTCGAAGCATTTGACGCAGCGTGCACCGCCTTCCGGTTCGTTTTCGAGACCCTTGACTGCCTCTAGATACCGCTCTGGATCATACTCCGCACAAGCGATATGAACGATCCCCGCATGCGGCGTTGAATTCATTCCCGTGAAACCTTCATTCGCGACTTGCTTGCATGGACTTACTCCCGTGAAACCTTCATTTGCGACTTGCTTGCATGGACTTACTCCCGTGAAACCTTCATTCGTGGCTTGCTTGCCCGGGTTCGTCCCGCTAAATTTCTGCTCTACGACCTGCCTGTTGTAAGTCTCGATAAGACGTTTTTCTTCTGCCTCACGCTTTTCATATTCGACGGCACCGGTAATATTCGGATTGTAATAGAATACCGTGATGTCAAAGTATTCGCGCAGATATTCAAGACAATAGCTTGAGCACGGCGCACAGCACACATGC
>JAGPKJ010000066.1 GCA_018053995.1 Lachnospiraceae bacterium
ACTTTATGATGACGCCAATCTCACCAATGCTTGAACTTATTGGTAATGTAGATGGGATATTCATCTCCGGTACTGCTGATCCTCTCGTTCCTGCAGAAGACGTGATGAAAGCAAAAGCAGCTCATCCTGATAAAGCCGCCATGATCAGCGAGGGTTGCGATCATTCGATGGAAATAAAGAGCGATCCTCTCGGAAACATAAAACGTCTTTATGAGATTGAGTTGCTTTTAGATAAAAGACTTCTGTAGATTATTCAGTGCATTCAGCTAATCAGCTTTCTGCAAACTGTCTTACTGAATACTGTGATTTGGGTGCCAAAAGTAGTCATTTTGTTATGACACTTGCATCGCACTGTCAGTTCTCCGTATTCTTCATCAGCTTGCTAAGCGGTATACATATGATCATCGCGTATACCGTTCCGATCAGTGCCGTTATCAGCTGAAACAGTGAAAATGTCATCTGTATGGTCTTCATCATCGGTGCCATCTTAGGTGGCAGAAATCTTGGTACAATGAGAAGCGCGATAGTGACTCCCATAAAAGCTGCCTTTATTACAGCTCCGGATATCATGCCCCACGCCGGCTCTTTGTTCCACTTTCTGATCGCAAAATCTACGCAAAATGCAAGGATCATATTTCCTAACATTATGCAGACTATCATCATGATTCCGCCAAATGGATTGACTCCTATGATAGCCGCCATCACTCCGCCTCCGGTAATGAAATATGCTGTTATCGGCGTGATCACAGACAGAATCACTCCGCACGCGATACCTGCATACATAACCGTAAGTATGATACATGCATTTATGATCGGTCCTGTTATAAATATACTGAGATTCTTGAAAATCTGACTTACAATGCAGATTGCCAGCATTGCTGCGGTCAGCGTTACCTGTTTTGTCTTAAGCTTCATCTTGATCCCTCCATCATATTGTTATTTTATTAACAGTATAATTTTACTAAACTCCACATGCAACGATTTTTTCGATTGTACTGAAATAAATTCATATTCATGATCATCTCGATAGCGCTTAAGTAAATCCATATTCATGCCGCATTCTGCACATAATCCTCATATTCTTCTTCGGAAATAAAAAGTATATAACGTCCCTGTATATATCCCATATATCCTGATTCTGTATTGTATCCTTTCATAATGTCTCCCTTCTTATCATTCGATCTTGATATGTTCCGCATCTAATGATGATATGATAACTGTTCATGAGTCCAATAAACCGTACAGCAAAAAAGAGCTCTGGCCTTCCGGTCAGAGCTCTCTACATCCATTATTTACATTTATTCAGTTGCCTTGTCCGCCAAAGAAGAATTGCTGGATATCATTTTCTGAGTTGTCGCCGCTCTGTCCCTGATTACCGCTTCCAGGCTGTATCTGCTGCAGCGAATTCTGTGAATCCTGCGTCTCCTCGGATGTTGAACTTTCAGCAGGAGCTGCTGAGAGCTTTACATCAACGCTCTTCGAAACATAACCGCTATCACCCTGTCTTTCGATCGTTATCGTGACATTATCACCAACAGCATAATAGCTGAGATAATTTTTAAGCTCTGATGTCGTTGTAACGGTCTTTCCATTTATTCCGGTTATGATGTCGCCTTTAGTAAGTCCTGCTGCCTCAGCACCTGATCCGGTAGTAACAGCGCTGATATATACGCCCTGTGGCATTCCGTATGCGCTGCTTATATCTGATGTTACATCAACGATACTTACACCAAGGTATCCTCGCTTGCTCTCTTCTACGACTGCCTTTGTCTCCTGATTCATCATAGTCTCAACTTTATCCATGATGTCAGAGATCGGGATTGCGTAACCCATTCCTTCGATTGAATCACTTGATATCTTAGCTGAGTTGATACCTACCAGTTCACCCTTCATATTGAACATCGCACCGCCGCTGTTGCCGGGATTGATGGCTGCATCTGTCTGAATATACTTATTTGTAACTGTATTGCCGCTATCATTCTGTATCTCTATCTCACGGTCAAGTGCACTGATGATACCTGTTGTGATCGACTGTCCATATCCAAGTGCATTTCCGATAGCCACGATCTGCTGTCCAAGTTCCAGATTCTTGGAATCTCCTACAGTAGCGACAGAAATCTTATTCTTGGTGTCTTCTGAAAGTTCGCTCATAGGTATTGATATAACCGCTATATCATTGCTCTCATCATAATCCTTTACCTGAGCGGTTATGATATCTGCACTATTTGCATCATCCTTATCTGTTGAATCTTCCCAGCTGAATACTACTGAAAGACTCTTGCTTCCCTCGATAACATGGTAATTTGTCAGGATAAGAAGTTCTGAATCAGTCTCTCCGATTATGACACCTGAGCCGCTGCTCTCGCTGTCCTGAGTGAAATTGCCCCACATACTTCTTATCTCAGTTGTTCCCTTATTTGTAATAGCAACAACACAAGGCATACATTTTGTCGCTATCTCCGAAACACTCATCTCACTGTCAGTTCCGGTAGTCTGGACTGTATTTTCAGCTGAATCGGATTTCTTTGATGTATCCTTAGATGTATCGTCTTTTCCTGCATTTTCATCAGCTTTTGCAACAGCATCCGAATCATCTGATTTATGAAGTGTCGCTTTCTCACTTTCAGAGCTGCTTTCTTCATTCTGCGCTGATGCCGCCGCTCTTCCTCTTGAAAAACCATAAGTCACAAGTGATCCCACGAGTATGCCTGCAAGTACAAGCGCTACCATCCTCATGAACTTCCCGCTTATATGATGTTTCTTATTATGCTTTTTCCCGGAACCGCCATTGCCACTCGGCACTCCATTATTTATATACGGGCTGCTGCCATATGCGCCGCTGCCGCTCTGGCTGCTGTATGAACCGTTACCGGTCTGACTGCCATATGAACTGTTACTGGATGCTCCAGTTCCTGTCTGGCTACCGTACGTATTACCAGCGTTCTGATTAGTTCCATAATTGCCATAACCATAATTGCCCTGTCCGCTGTAGCTGTTATATGAACCGTAGCCCTGCCCTGTATACGACCTGCTCTGTCCATATGAACTGCCATTCTGCCCGCTGTAGGCACCGTTACTGGTCTGACCGCTGTAAGTCTCATTTCCAGTCTGTCCGCCTACACTATTATTTGTCTGACTGTTTGCATTATTGCTTGTCTGACCGTTTACACTATTGTCGGTCGGAGCACTGACGTTATTGTTCGTCTGCCCGCTGTAGGCACCGTTACTGTCTTGTCCTCCGGTGCTTTCATTAGTACTGTTATTATTATATTTTTCATCCATGATATTATTCTCCTTCCGCCTCACGTATTATGGTTTCTTTTATTTTATGTAATGAGAATACCCCTGATCTATGATTCAAATGTGATGCGAATGTGAAAAAAACGTGAACATCAGTCTGGCATACAATTATCAATAAGCCTGTCAATTCCATCCGTATATCCTTTGCAGTCATACAACCAGCTCATCACATGACCTGCGCCGGGAACGACCAGTTTATCCTTATATGGCGCTTTTGTCGCAGCGTAGAGTTTCATTCCGCTCCCACATGGAACGAACTTGTCGGCACTGCCATGCACAAAGAATATTGGCAAATGAAGATCTTCTGCGTCATCTATCGGTGATGCATCTTTCAGATAGAATCCTGTGATTACCCTCGTCCAGAAATTCATGACAAATACGATAGCCCGTATCAAGACATCTGGCACCTTTGGCAGCATCAGCTTTCCAACATATGTGAACTGATCGTATACAGACGCGTATCCGCAATCAAATACCACTCCTTTTACCTGATCCGGCATATATTTTACAGAAAGATATGCACTCGCTGCTCCCATAGACCATCCATGAACTATTATCCTGCAGTCATCACCGCATCTTCCGCATATCCATTTTGCCCATTCCGCAAGATCGGCACTTTCCCAGGCACCCATTGTGATATATTTACCTTCACTCTTTCCATGTGCCCTCTGATCCGGAAATAAAATGTCGAATCCTTTATTAAAGTAATATCTGGCAAATATTCCCATATCCCAGATAGATCTGCCACCATATCCATGTGAAAACAGAACGACCTTTCGCGGTCCGCCATTTTTATTTGCCGGATTAGATAAAAATGTAGCGTCCAGCTTAAGACCGTCATCGGACTCTATGACAACTTTTTCAGTCTTCTGCCTGCGTGTCCATTCGTAGCTGCGTTTTCTGAGTACATACAGTCTCTTCTCATCCGGACTCATCTTCTTAAGTTCATCAGGATCAGGCTTACGTCTTGTAAGATTCTGAATAAATAGTACAAATGAAGAAACAAGCAATCCTATACCTGCGGCTCCTATCGTTAATTCGGCAGCCTTTCTGATCTTATTCTCGCTCATAGTCATCTATTCCTTTCTGCATCAGGCACGGCAGGCAGAGGCTCTGTCATTCTCACAAGTCTTCAGGCTCCTGCTTGTGCAAGTATGTCAAATGCGTCAAACACAAGTCTCTCTGTTAATTTCAGTAATTCGTCAGCATCCTTCTCCGTAACTCCCGTTGTGTAATATTTATATGTAAATTCCGGATCGCCGATCGGCGTAAACTTCATATTTCCGCGGCAGCGATCTAATACTTCCGGAATCTTTTCGATATTTATCTCGGCATCACGCAGCATCTTGAACTCGAGTGTGCCATCGCGCCCGTTGACTTCTTTCATAAAAAGTTTATGCGCTCCCACTCTGATAAGCGCTATGCGAAGCAGATTCTCCGCCGCTTTAGGTACTACTCCAAATCTGTCGAGAAGTTCTTCTTCCATATCATTTTTCTGCTCGATCGTCTCAATGCCGGCTATCCTCTTATAGATATTGAGCTTCTGGACTTCATTTACGATATATGTATCGGGTATATAAGCATCTACTTCAAGGTCTATGACGGTATCAAAATCTCTGTCGACCTTCTCACCCTTCATAGTACGAACAGCCTCGCCAAGCATCTTACAATAGAGATCATAACCGACAGCCTGCATGTGACCTGACTGACTATCGCCAAGGACACTGCCTGCGCCCCTTATCTCAAGATCACGCATCGCTATCTTGATCCCGCTTCCAAGATCCGTGAATTCCTTTATCGCAGCCAGCCTCTTTTCGGCAGTCTCCTTAAGGAGCATATCTTTCCTGTACATAAGAAATGCAAATGATGTGCGGTTCGATCTCCCGACACGTCCTCGTAACTGATATAGCTGCGAAAGCCCCATTCGGTCTGAATCGTGAACGATTATCGTATTTACATTCGGTATATCAAGACCGGTTTCAATTATTGTCGTAGATACCAGAACATCGATATCGCCATTCACAAAATCATACATGATCCGCTCAAGCTCATGTTCCTGCATCTGTCCATGCGCATATACAACATTTGCTTCAGGGACAAGCCTTTGCACACCTGCTGCCACATCCGCTATCCGGTCTATCCTGTTGTACACGTAATACACCTGACCTTTACGTGCCAGTTCTCTGATTATGGCTTCGCGCACAAGCTCATCATTATATTCACATACAAATGTCTGTATCGGCTGCCTCTCGTCCGGAGCTTCTTCGAGAACGCTCATATCCCTTATCCCCGCAAGGCTCATATGAAGTGTACGTGGGATAGGTGTCGCCGTAAGCGTAAGGACATCGATATTCTTTTTCATTTTCTTGATCTTCTCTTTATGAGTCACGCCGAACCGTTGTTCCTCATCGACTATGAGAAGTCCCAGATCCTTGAAAATAACATCTTTTGAAAGGATACGATGCGTTCCGATCACGATATCGACAAGACCGCTAGACAGATCGCGCAGCGTCTTCTTCTGTTCCGCACTCGTTCTGAATCTCGACATCAGATCTATCCGTACCGGATAATTCTTCATTCTCTGTACAAATGTATTGTAATGCTGCTGCGCGAGTATCGTGGTTGGCACGAGAAACGCGACCTGTTTCCCATCCTGCACAGCCTTAAATGCAGCTCTTATAGCGACTTCCGTCTTCCCGTATCCGACATCTCCGCAGATAAGGCGATCCATTATCTTTCCGCTCTCCATGTCTGTCTTTACGGCAGATATCGCATTCAGCTGATCATCCGTTTCGTCGAACGGAAACATCTCTTCAAATTCTTTCTGCCATTCTGTATCAGAACCGAATTTATGTCCTGTTCCGCTCTGTCTCGCCGCATATAGTTCTACAAGATCCTGTGCGACCTCGTTGACTGCAGCTCTGACCTTATTCTTAGTCTTTGTCCATTCAACTGACCCAAGTTTATTGATCTTAGGAGGCTTAGAATCCGCTGAAGCATATTTCTGAAGGACATCAAGACCCGTAGCCGGAATATAAAGAACACCGTTATCACGGTATTCTATCTTCATGTAATCTTTTGTGACACCCTGAACTTCAACTTTCTCGATACCGCGATATATTCCGAGACCATGACTTTCATGAACTACATAATCTCCCGGATGAAGTTCCGAGAAATTGCGTATTCTCTGTCCTTCATGCTCTTTCCTGCGCTTCTTCTTTTTCTTCTCAGCGCCAAAGATATCTGTATCAGATATAACTACGAACTTGAGCAGTGGATATTCAAATCCTCTTCTCACATGTCCAAAGAACGTCATGACTTCTCCGGGCTGAATAACCCTGTCCGGATCTTCCGTGTAGAAAGTCGGTATTCCCTCGTCCGTTATCTCTGCTGCCAGACGCTTCGCTCTCATCCTTGAACCGGAGAGCAGAACAATGCGATATTTTTCTTTCTTATATTTTGTCAGGTCTTTGATAAGTTCTTCAAAGCTATTGTTATACGACGATACATCTCTGCTCTGAATATCATATTTTCTGGATGGTTTTATCAGATCCTGTGACATATCAATAAGCGAGATCATTACTGTACGCATCTTTGTGAGTTCTGCCGAAGCCTTCGCCGGATCGATCAGTATATCTGCCTGCCCCGGAAGTATATATCCCTTCTCAAGCCGGTGCATCATGCTCTCACTAAATTCCGTTGTGACAGCCTTGTTGTGTTCCACTATCCTTGCAGGTTCATCGACAAATACACAGGTGTCTTTCTCTGGAAAATAATCGAGAAGCGATGATGTCTCTTTGTAAAAATAATTGATATAACTGTCCAGGCTCAATGAACCTAAAGGTACTCCCATCTCCAGAAGCTGTTCCCTCAGTTCTGCGATCTGTTGTGTTACCCGGTATGCTTCCTCTGTATGAAAATCGGATCTCAGTTTATCAGAGAACTCAGAACCTTCCTTCTCAATACGTGCTATTCCATCCTCAAGTTCATCGCGCGACAACACCATCTCTGATGCCGGATAGATGCTCACAGATTCCAACTGCTCTATTGAGCGCTGGCTATCCGTATCAAAGCTTCGTATCGACTCTACTTCATCTCCCCATAATTCGATTCTATAAGGGTTCTCCTCTGTAAGATCGAATATATCGATCATATCTCCCCGGATGCTGAACTGCCCACGGTCTTCGATCTGCGCCGCAGATTCATAGCCCATCTCTATAAGTGTCTTTGCAATCTTACTTTCATCCGCCTGTCCGCCCTTTTTCAGCGAGATTATATGATCTGTCCAGATATCTGCCGGAACGAGTGGCGTAAGTATGCTGTCATACGTCGATACTATCGTTGTCCTGCGCCCTTCGAGTACACTCCTGATACATCTGATACGTTCAGCACTCAGCTGGCTGCCATGTATATCTGCCTGATAGAAAATAAGATCTTTTGCAGGATAGAGCATGACATTCCTGTCATAAAGCTTAAAGTCCTCATAGATCTCCCTTGCATGCATCTCGTCAAAGGTCAGAATGAGCCTGTATCTGTACTTTTCCGATAACGCATACGCTATATTTGACTTCTGCGAATCAGTACATCCCGTCAGTAATACTGTCCCTTTATTCTTATCGATGCTATCAGTTATCTCTTCATATTCGCCCAGTTCTGTGAGCGGTGCGGTAAGTGCTTTCAAATTCTATCCTTTCAGCAATTGAATCTGTTCATCGCAGACTCCGGTCCTTCTTCGATTATCGTTTTTACAGCTTCCGATGCTTTGTCGTATACTTCATCAATAAGCGCACTGTCTTCTTTATCAAAATGTCCCAATACATAATCCGCAAGATCATATCCTTCGGGCTTTGCTCCTGTACCGATTCTTACCCTTATAAACTCACTCCCGACATGCGCTATGATATTCTTTAGTCCGTTATGTCCACCCGCACTTCCGCGGACTCTTATCCTCATCCTTCCCGGTGCAAGGTCAATATCATCCGAGATCACGATCAGTTCAGATGACGGTTCCATCTTATAATAGTCCACTATCTCTCCGATACTCTCTCCGCTCAGATTCATATATGTCTGTGGCTTTACAAGGATTACCTTATTTCCCGAAATAATACCTGTTCCGGTAACAGCACGATGCTTCTGCGTTGTTACCGAAATTCCATATCTGTCTGCAATCCTGTCTACAACATCAAATCCGACATTATGTCTTGTTTTCACGTATTCTTTTCCCGGATTTCCGAGACCGGCTATCATATACATTTATTTTTCCATCCTTCTGTAATTCATATTCCAACGACAAAACGAGAGCCCGCGGCCGACATATCAACTGCCGGTCTCCGGCTCCCTAATCATATCACAATTACTCCTTTTGACACCAACACCCGGTAACCACTTCTCGCAGTATGATGCAGGTGCTAGATAACGTAACGCTCATTATGTTCTATAACGATCTTGATCCCGTCCTCGCCCTTGAAATACGAATTGGCTCTTATCGTTCCATGACTCTCGACTATACAGTTCTCGATATGCGAATTGTCTCCAATGTAAACATCGTTGAGGATTATCGAATTCTTTATATAACAGTTATTGCCGATATACGACTTCTTGAAGATCACTGAGCCATCAAGTGTGCCGTTTATTATGCAGCCTGATGATACAAGACTGTTATGAACATCTGCGCCTGTATTGAACTTTGCCGGCGGCAGATCATCCACCTTTGTATATATGTCAGGATACTGTTTAAAGAAATAGTCTCTGACATCAGCCTTGAGGAAATCCATATTTGTACGGAAATAATCATCTACAGATGCGATATTGCTCCAATAGTCATCCATTACATATCCGTAGATCTGTTTCATATCCTTAAATCTTATAAGAACATCACGTACAAAATCATATCTGTCTTCACTCCGGCATTTCTCTATCATATCGATGAGCTGTCTGCGCCTAACGACATAGATTCCGCACGATATCATGTTAGATTTTGCAACGATCGGCTTTTCTTCCAGATCTGTTATCCTGTTATCGCTGTTCATGACTACAGTTCCGAATCTCTCAATATCGGCATCCTGCGGCATTTTCTTGCAGACAACTGTGATATCCGCTTTCTTTTCGATATGGTATTCCAGGATCTTGTTGTAATCCATCTTATAAACACAGTCGCCTGAACATATTATCACATATGGTTCATGACTGTTCTTAAGAAATGCGATATTCTGCGATATCGCATCAGCTGTTCCGCGATACCATGTACTGTTCTCGCTTGTCACTGCAGGTGTAAAAATGAAAAGTCCGCCTTGTTTTCTTCCGAAATCCCACCATTTTGATGAGCTCAAATGCTCGTTGAGGCTTCCTGCATTGTACTGTGTAAACACGGCAACCTTATTGATATGCGAGTTTGTCATATTGCTGAGTGCAAAATCTATGCTCCTGAAGCTTCCAGCTATTGGCATCGCACAGGTCGCACGCTTTGTTGTAAGTTCCTTAATGCGGTGGTTATTGCCACCGGCAAGAATTATCCCTATCGCTCTCAATGTCTGTCACCTACCTTAATCAGCGTTCTGCCGCTGTCAAGTTTCCCATCAGGAAAATCTTCCAGCGTAACATCTCCGAAAACAACGGAATTCTTTCCGATAGATACACCTTCCGGAATCCTGGTCTGCTCTCCTATCGTTACAAGTCCATTACTGTAGATATTTGGATCTGTCTCATTCTCAGCTTCATCTCCGGTTCCCAAGCTGACATTTCCGCCAATGACAGAATTTTCGGCGATGATCGCTTTTTCTATATTACAGCCATCTTCTACCTTTGTGCCATTCATGATTATCGAATCGCGAATGACTGTCCCTTTACCGATCGTGACACCACATCCTATAACAGAATTTATAACGGTTCCATAGATATCTGTTCCTTCACCTATAATACTTCTCTCAACATGACTATCGGCCGATGTATATGTCGGTGGAAGGCTTACGCACCTTGTGTATATCTTCCAGTAATCCTCATAAAGATTGAACTCCGGAACAAGATCGATAAGTTCCATATTTGCTTCCCAATAAGAATTAAGCGTCCCTACATCCTTCCAGTATCCGCTAAATTCATAAGCATAAAGTGCCGCACCGGCATTATGACAATACGGGATTATATGCTTGCCAAAATCAAGTCCTGACTGTTCTGCATTACTGAGCAGCGCTGCTTTCAGAACTTTCCACGTAAATATATAGATGCCCATCGAAGCAAGATTGCTTCGCGGATTAACCGGCTTTTCTTCAAAATCGGTTATCTTATGATCATCATCGGTTATCATGATTCCGAATCTCTTTGCTTCCTCGATCGGAACAGGCATTACCGCGATTGTAGCATCCGCATGACTCTTCTTGTGAAAATCGAGCATAACCTCATAATCCATCTTATATATATGATCGCCCGAAAGGATCAATACATATTCAGGATTAAAGCTGTCAATATAATCGATATTCTGATAAACCGCATTAGCCGTTCCGGAATACCACTCACTATTACCTACTTTTTCATATGGAGGAAGAACCGAAACACCGCCAACATTACGATCAAGATCCCATGAGATTCCTATCCCGATATGGGCATTAAGTCGAAGCGGCTGATACTGAGTAAGAACTCCGACAGTATCGACCCCTGAATTAATACAATTGCTGAGCGGAAAATCAATGATACGATACTTACTTCCGAATGAGACCGCCGGTTTGGCCATCTTTTTGGTAAGTACCCCAAGCCTGCTGCCCTGACCGCCGGCCAGAAGCATTGCAATCATCTCTTTTTTTACCATTTCTCACCTCTGATTTACGACGCTGCTTCCCCTTCTGATAGGCCTCGGGGAAATACGCATCGAAATGCATTTCTGATAAACTGATTATAACACAGCGTCTGATTTAAGTGAATAAAATATAGACAATTCATGCTCTTTTGGCAAAAATAATGTGTGATATTGTACATATTTAGTCATTTGTTGCGGAATTTATTGTATATTATACACATTATCGTCTTTCGTTTTAGGAATTCTTTTGTAAATACTATACTTAAAGCAGGGATTTGTGTTATTTTTTCGTATTAAATCATTACTGACACTATCAAGTGCCTTGATACCATCTAATCTGTACACTTTTATTTTTCATAAAAATAGTATAAACTTGATGCTAGTGTCAAAAGTTATCGCAGCAAGCGAAGCAGTTCGTTGCATCATAGCATAATAATCAATAGAAACCAGGTAGAAAAAATGTATGAGATCAATCTAAAGAAACCCGTTCATGTGTACTTTATCGGTATAGGCGGTATCAGTATGAGCGGACTGGCACAGCTTCTCCTCTCGGAAGGTTTTAATGTAACAGGTTCTGACAGGTCAAAGTCACATCTCACTGACGA
>JAGPKJ010000157.1 GCA_018053995.1 Lachnospiraceae bacterium
CAGATGGTGCAGATAAGCCTACTGACGATGGCAATAAACCGGCAGATGGTGCAGATAAGCCAACTGACGATGGCAGCAAACCGGCGGATGGCGCAGATAAGCCTGCTGACGACGGTAACAAACCGGCAGATGGCGCAGATAAGCCTGCTGACGATGGTAACAAACCGGCAGATGGCAGTCAGCCAGGGATAAAACTTTCGGATGAAACGAAGACAGTAACTGTCAGTGCGTCAACTACATATAAGCTATCAGATGATTCTGACGGCGCTCTGTCAGATCTTAAGGCAGATGATTATGTCAAGATCGTGATGGATGGAGATAACGTTGTATCTGTTACAGTAATGGACATGAGCAGCAAGTGATATAAGGTCAGACAGATTACGCAGACACCGTGATGCAGATAATGTATCACGGTGTTTTTTATATAACAATTGAAGTATCATCAAACCGATCATGTGGAGGAACAGCACAGAAAAGGGAATTCTGATAAAGTGAAAAGAAACTGTTTCTGTTACAGTGAGAGGAATCTGTTTATAGTCTGTGTGGGATTTCAGTGTTATAATAAATTTCGTGGAGAAAGCTTAAGATGAGCGATCAGATGAAATACGGAATTTCAGAGAAAACACAGATACTTTCGGGGAATGCGCTAAAGGTTATCGCGGTGATAACGATGCTGATAGACCATGCAGCATGCGTGTTGCTTGATCCATATATAAAAACTTTAGCAGGAACACAGTATCAGTATGAGAAATTACGAACCCTTTATACTGTAATGAGGGCAATAGGAAGAACGGCATTTCCTATATTCTGTTTTTTGTTGATCGAAGGTTTTCATTATACTCACAGTAGACGGAAATATCTTAGGAATATCATTTTATTCGCATTTGTTTCAGAATATCCCTTTGATCTGGCAATGTCCGGAAAGTTTCACATGGGGTACCAGAATGTGATGTTTACGATGGCTATCGGTCTTGCTGTTATATGGGGGATCGAATCAGCTGGAAAGAGTATTCAGAAAAGAATCGTTAGGCAAGGTGTACAAGGAGACAAAGATAACACAAGTGATACTATAAGAAAATCGGAATCATGTGGTGCGGCAAGTGATGATATGAGAAATTCAGAATCACTTCGCAGAGCAGCAAGTGTCCGCGATATAGATCTTGATCCTGATATGATAGTTTCATACGAGAAGAACAAAACTAAAGAGAGACATCATACGATTGCGGAAGAGCATAGCGGATATGGACCTGTATGGGCAGGCTTTCTGCAGATCATGGCAGGAATGGGGTTTATGATAGCAGGTATGCTTGTCTCAAATCTTTTAAAGACAGACTATAGTATGATCGGTATAGTACTTATATGTGTTCTATATCTCCTCAAAGATGAACGGTTATATGCCGGCGCTGCGGGATATGCGATCATGTGTTGGGAGCCATGGTCATTTCCGGCATTCATACTTATGCAATTTTATAATGGTAAAAGAGGCAGAGGCTGGAAGTATTTCTTTTATGCGTTTTACCCGGCGCATCTGCTGATATTATATTTTATCCGGCATTTCTGTCTTAGATTGTAGTATATAAGAGACTTAACGTGCAAAGCAATTCGGAAGTATCATAGTGTTACTATTTTCTTTTGAAGTCGCATCATGATGTGATTTTGCGGTAAAAATAACCAGCCGGGAAGCCGGCGGCAAGGGGGCACAAATGGAACTGGAATTTATCGGAGCCGATCATGAGGTAACTGGCAGCTGTCATTACCTGAGGATAGGCGCAAAGAACATACTTGTCGATTATGGTATGGAGCAGGGGGTGAATGTATTTGAAAATGCTGCTCTTCCTGTAGATATTGCGTTGATTGATTATGTACTTCTTACGCACGCACATGTCGATCATTCTGGAATGCTCCCATATCTCTATTCTCATGGATTCAGGGGAAAAATCTACACGACGGTAGCAACTGCAGATCTCTGCAGTATTATGCTTCGTGATTGTGCACATATTCAGATGCAGGAAGCGGAATGGAAGACAAGAAAAGCCAAAAGGAGCAGTCTCATAAAGACTGAGGAGCCTGTCTATTCAATGGAGGATGCAATCAGTACGATCAATCTTCTTGTACCATGTGAATACGGACAGATGATAGATCTTTGTGACGGTGTAAAGATAAGGTTTACGGATGTCGGGCACCTTCTTGGTTCCGCGAGCATTGAGGTTTGGGCGGAGGAAGATACACAGAAGAGAAAATTCGTATTTTCAGGTGATATAGGAAATAAGAATCAGCCGCTCATCAAAGATCCTGAGTACACAGATGAAGCTGATTACGTTATTATGGAATCGACATACGGAAACAGGCTTCATCCAGAGACTGCGGTCGATTATGTATCGGAACTTGCGGATATCATTCAGACAACATTTGATCGTGGCGGAAATGTGGTAATCCCATCATTTGCTGTAGGCAGAACGCAGGAAATACTTTATTTTATAAGGCAGATAAAAGCGGATAAGCTCGTTACTGGATACGGACAGTTTCCGGTATATGTCGATAGCCCGCTGGCTGTCGAAGCAACAGGAATCTTTCAGAACAATATCAGGAACTGCTTTGACGCTGATGCTATGAAACTGGTTGACGCAGGTATTAACCCGATCACATTTCCGGGTCTGAAACTTGCGATAACAAGTGACGAATCAAAGCAGATCAACTTCGATTCAACTCCAAAGGTGATCATCTCGGCATCCGGAATGTGCGAAGCCGGTCGTATCAGGCATCATCTTAAACATAACCTGTGGCGTGAAGAATGCACTATACTGTTTGTTGGATATCAGGCAGAAGGGACACTTGGACGTGCACTCACTGAGGGTGCTACGGATATTAAGCTTTTTGGTGAACCGATAGAGGTACATGCACATATAGTTCAGCTTCATGGAATGAGCGGTCATGCTGATAAAGACGGACTGCTTGAGTGGATCGAAGCTTTTAAGAAAAAGCCGACACGCGTATTTGTTGTTCACGGATCGGATGAATCAGCAATATCATTTACGGAATGCCTGAAGACCGAGCACGACTTTAATGCTTATGCACCATATAGCGGAACAAGATTTGATCCGGTAGCAGACAGCTTCATCTATGAGGCAAAGCCTATTCCGATCAAGAAGGGTTCAAAGATCATTTCCGATGTATTCTCCCGTCTTGTTGCGGCAGGTCAGAGACTTATGGCTGTTATTCAGAAGAATCAGGGCGGAGCGAACAAGGATCTTGCAAAATTTGCAGATCAGATAAATGCGATCAGTGATAAGTGGGATCGTAAAGACTGACAGATGTGATATGTAATAAAAAGATGATGTCGATCATAAGTATATAGATTGCAGCAGGAACAGAAGTTGTGATGATCTATTAAAAGGGAGGCTATAAATGAGTCAGGCAGATCTTATTTTCATAAATATGTGTAAGGATATTTTAGAGAACGGAACAAGTACTGAAGGCGAAAAGGTGAGACCGCATTGGCCTGATGGAACGTCTGCTT
>JAGPKJ010000067.1 GCA_018053995.1 Lachnospiraceae bacterium
GCTTCGCATCTATTTCGTGTCGGCTGTCGCCGTATAAATACAGAAAATCAGACAGTTGCTTACAAGCAAGCTTGACGCATCTGTTTGATTTTCTGTATTTGCATGGCTCGTTAAATTCCAGTTTGTGATGGAGGTGATATTTAATGAAGTTGAAGAAAATATGGACAATTGCATTATTAGTAAGTGTTTTCTCATTGGTGCGAGTATGAAAATAGCAAATCAGACGGAATGTCAGATAAAAAACATAAAATGGTGCAGCATGATTTTGACAGGATTTCTGTTTATTGCAACGGTAGGAGTTGCATATCTTCCTGGTATAATTCAAAACGGAATGTATGAATATGAACTCACTTTTTTATCTAATACAATTGTTGGCATTCTCTTTATTTGCGGAGGTGTTTATGGCATGATAAAGAAGAAAGATTTTCCACAACTCATATATATGAATTCTGTAATTTTGTTGCAACTGGTATTTATCATTTGCATGGTGTTTGTCAATGAGTTCTGTATCTCTGGAGGTTTTCTCTTTTTACATGTTATCAATCCAATAATCGCAACGATCGAATTACTTCTATTTACAACAGGTGAGAGGAAAGCAACGATAAAATCAATTTTATCGGCGCTGATTTTTCCGGCTGTATATTTTGCTTATGTCATAATATACGGGTATATTTCTGGATATTGGCTATATGGTATTTTAAATATCCCGGATCGTGGATTCTCTTTTGTACTTTTATTTGTTTTGGCAGTAAGTGCTGGAATTATTCTTATAGTTAAGCTTCAGTATGTCTTGAATTATCATGTTTTCCAAAAGTACATGTAAAAAATACGGATTGCAAAACATGAAAGAAGCATCGATAAAATCCTAAACAATCTATCGAGTAGATATGTAGCATTATTCCAAAACTTATGAAAAAGAAATGACAGAGTAAAGGATAAATATGATGGGTTATAAAATCAGAGAAATAGAAGAAAATGAAATACCGGTTTTAGCAGTTTTTTTATATGAAGCAATATTTATTCCGGAAGGTATGAAACCACCTTCGAAAGATATTGTCAAGCAGCCTGAATTACAGGTATACATAACCGAATTTGGAAAAAGGACAGGTGATTATTGTTTGGTCGCAGAAGCTGAAGATGAAATAGTCGGGGCTGTCTGGGTTCGTATAATGAATGACTATGGACACGTAGATAATTCGACACCATCTTTTGCAATCTCGTTGTATAAAGAATATAGAGGTTATGGAATCGGTACTGATTTAATGAAAAAGATGCTGGCAAAGCTAAAACAAAATGGATACGCACAGGCTTCATTATCAGTTCAAAAAGAGAATTATGCGGTAAAGATGTATAAGGATGTCGGATTTAATGTGATTGGTGAAAATGAAGAAGAATATATAATGGTGTGTAAATTGGAATGAGAAAGATTAAGGAATATGCAGATCCTAAAAATACAATTTCATGGTTTACGTCTAACAAATTTTCGTTGTTAACAACAACTACTACAGGCTGTTTTGTAATGGCAAAGGTGGAAATGCAGGGGAAGCAGAGCACTTCGAAGCTCTTTTTGTAGATTGAAATTAGCAAACATGTCATACAGATGTCGCGTTTGATCTGATAGAATATTTCTGCAGATTGATAATACATGTAAAAAGCAGAAAGGAATTTTATTATGTCATTTGATTTTAAGAAAGAATACAAGGAGTTTTATCTGCCAAAGAACAAACCGGAAATAGTAACGGTTCCGAGTGCAAATATCAGACTCCATGATTTTATCTCGAAAAATGGATATATTAATGATTTTTCTGATAAGAGAATCCATCATGAGATTTATCTTTCCGATGTAAGAAGGGTTGACCGTGATAAGCTTAAAACCGTAATAAGACATCCGATAAAGGCAGTATGCGTCCATTGATTGAAAAAGATATTACAGAAACTGAAAAGTTACTTTTGACTGCAGGTCATGAAAAATTGAAAAATTAGGATTTGTAGAGGTGATCTTATGAGTAATGCCGTAGTGAATTATTATGAGAACTACCACGAAGAAGATCGAATTACGACAAATAATGCAAGGAGAATTGAATTCCTGACAACAATACATAAATTTGATGAATTGTTGAGTGGTAATTTAGATATTTTAGATTGTGCGGCAGGTACAGGTGCTTATGCTTTCTATTTGGCGGATAAAGGACATAATTTAACTGCAACGGATATAACGCCAAGACATATTAAGATAATAAACGAACAGTTAAAAGATAAAACATATTCAATGAAAACAAAGGTACTTGATGCTACTGATATGGGATGCTTTGAGGATGAGCGCTTTGACGTAGTACTAAATATGGGTCCTTTTTATCATTTGACAGATGATATACTACGAAAAAAATGTTTAAGCGAGTCTATAAGAGTCCTTAAAAAGGGTGGGTATCTCATTACGGCATACATTCCAAGATTATATCTTAATCAAATGATTGTTATGGCAGATGATAAATACGTGGATGATAAATTGCTCTGTCAGATTAGAGATATCGGTATTTTATTACATGATGACCCAAAGTGTTTTTGGACGGATACCTATTATTCATCATATGATGAAATGCAGAAATTATATAAGGATAATGGAATAGAATGTATAGACCATTTTGCACAGGATGGATTGGCGCCATTATTTCATGATAAAGTAGACAAGTGGGACGATGAAAAATTTGAAACATGGTTTAAATATCATCTGTCTGTATGTTCGGACAGATCAATCATAAACATGAGCAATCATGTAATTATTGTTGGAAAAAAGAAATAGATACCTATCAGCCAGGGTGACGGTTTCAAAATGAGAAAAGCATTGTTTAAAGGAGGAATTTTATGAGATTAGATGGATTTGGTTTATTAGTGAATGATATGGGTACAATGATTCGTTTTTACAGAGATGTGCTTGGCTTTGAAATAAAAGAAAACGAAGACGCAGAGAATGTATATTTGGTTAAGGATGGTACATTATTTTTGCTCTATGGGCGAAAAGATTTTGAAAATATGACGAACAGGAAATATGAATATGTAAAAGGCTTAAATGGTCATTCAGAAATGGCACTTTACGTTGATAAATTTGAAGAGGTGGATAACACGTTTAATACGGCTGTTGCAAATGGCGCAACATCTGTGCTTGAACCAACAACGGAGCCTTGGGGACAAAGAACATGCTATATAGCTGATCCGGAGGGAAATCTGATAGAAATAGGTTCATGGAATAAACCGTTCGAAATTAAGGACAAATAATATCTGAGGTCTATAATAATAGGTTTATGGTGACACCTCTATTTAAAATAAATAATAATTGACAAAACTGGCATATATGTCTAATATTATCGACATAAGGAGAAACATTATGCCTAAAAGATCGATAATTCTATTACCTGAGACAACGGATATACTAGAACAAATGGGAATGCAGATAAAATATGCCAGATTACGCAGGAAATTGTCAGCAGAGCTTGTAGCAGAGAGAGCTGGAATCAGCCGGGCAACACTAGTCTCTATTGAAAAGGGAGCACCGTCTGTTGCAATCGGGTGCTATGCTGCTGTTTTGCATGCGTTAAATTATATGGATAAAGATCTGCTGCTTGTTGCAAAAGATGATGAACTCGGACGTAAACTCCAGGACCTTGGGCTATCTGTAAAAAAGCGCGTAACAAGGAGATGACAGAGAGTGGACAAAGAGAAGAAAATATATGTATTTGCAGATTTTTTGTCTTTTCATAACGAACTTATGGGAACAATATACGTTTCAGCGACTAAAGGAAAAGAGTTCTATTCATTTGAATATTGTCAGGAATGGCTTGAAAATCAGAATATGACGCTGGATCCTGATCTACAGTTATTTAAAGGAAGACAATATCTGAGTGATGATAAAAACATTTTTGGCATGTTTGCTGATTCGTGCCCGGACAGATGGGGACAACGGCTGATGAAGCGCAGAGAGGAACTTCGTGCAAAAAAGGCAGATGAAAAACCGCAGAAGCTTTTAGAGAGCGACTTTCTATTAGGGGTATTTGATGAAACCCGCATGGGAGGTTTGCGCTATAAATCAGATCTGAATGGAGAATTCCTGTCGGATGACAAGGAATTTGCAACACCGCCATGGACTTCTTTAAGAGAACTTGAACAGGCATCAGATGCTTTTGAAAATGATGAAAATGGATTAGATGAGAAGTGGCTCAAACAATTGCTGGCACCCGGATCATCGCTGGGCGGAGCGAGGCCAAAAGCATCCGTCATATCGCCGGATGGTACGCTTTGGATTGCAAAATTTCCATCAAGGCATGACGATTTTGATTCGGGTGCGTGGGAAATGGTCATACATGATATGGCAGTTATGTGCGAATTAAATGTACCGATGGCAAAGGTGGAAAAGTTTTCAAAGTTTGGCACGACATTTCTTGTGAAACGCTTTGACAGAGATGTAAAGCGACGTATACATTTTTCATCTGCAATGACAATGCTTGGAAAGAAAGACGGTGCAAATGCAGCAGACGGAAGCAGTTATCTGGAAATAGCGTCTTTCTTAAAGGCTAATGGGGCAAAACCGAAAAGGGATTTGCAGGAAATGTGGAAACGTATCGCATTTAGCATGGCAGTGTCTAATACCGATGATCATTTTAGAAACCATGGGTTCCTTTTGTCAGATGAAGGCTGGGAACTGTCACCTCTGTATGACGTAAATCCGGATATTTATGGGGAGTATCTTTCTTTGAATGTTGATCCTGATGATTCAAGAATTGATTTTGAATTAGCGATAGAAGCGGCATCATATTATGGTATGAAAAAAGACGAAGCTGTTCAGTATGTCGCTTTTATCAAGGATATCATTAGTAATAATTGGCGAGTTCTTGCAAAAAACTATGGCATAAGTCGAAATGAAATAAACAGAATGCAGCCGGCTTTTCGTATATGCGAGGAATGAATATAGAGAATAACAAATTCAAAGTTGCCATGGAAACAAGCCATGCCCACTCATAGATGCTTCGCATCTATTTCGTGTCGGCTGTCGCCGTATAAATACAGAAAATCAGACAGTTGCTTACAAGCAAGCTTGACGCATCTGTTTGATTTTCTGTATTTGCATGGCTCGTTAAATTCCAGCTTGTCGAGCTGAGTAAGAAACAGACAAACCAAAACGAAAAGCATAGGGCAGATAATGCATTTTGTTGACGCAAAGGGAATATTGACGCCTCATGGAAGTGCCAGGGCATGAATGTGTACAGAGGCTGCAGCCATGGCTGCATATACTGTGATGCAAGAAGCAAGTGCTATCAGTTTGACCATGCTTTTGAGGATATTGAAGTCAAGCAGAACGAAATTAGGGAACAATTGAACAAAAGTGAAGCAATATGTTATGATGCGGATAGATACGATGTATGGGAGGTGATCTATATGATGTACCCATTTATGACGCTTGATGATGATACGGAAATTACACACTCGCAGGAACTCGAAGATGGAAGAGTAAAAGTATATATTGAGAAACCGGATGATAAAGACTGCTTTCATCATGCGACATGCTTTCTTCCGAATTATGATTGGGAAGATATCTCAGGATTTACACCAGAGGAAATTGACAGGTATCGTGAAATAATAGAATCGACAGCGCATTTAATAATAAGATTTGCTAGAGAAGGAGGCTTTGATAATGCCTCAGGTTTTTAAGATAGGGTCGTATTGGGTGTATTTTTGGTCGAATGAAAATGATCCGTTAGAGCCCGTGCATGTTCATGTAGCAAAAGATAGACCGGTTGCAAATGCTACAAAGATATGGATCACCAAATCGGGTAAATGTTTGCTGTGCAATAATAATTCACATATACCGGACAGAACTCTTGCCAATATTATTGATATAATTGAGGCAAGGAGTGACGAAGTAATTGATAAGTGGAAAAATCATTTTAACGTTGTTAAGTATTATTGCTGACGATAATTTCTTTTAAGAGTAGTGCTTTTTTCAAAACTCTGTAATATTAATCTAAATTCAGATCGTCCGCGATATACACTGTGTATTTTTCTTTATCGCAGTACTGTCTGATCTTCATTTTAAGCGGGAGATTTTTAGTGTACTCCAGTAAGTATACTTTGATTCCGGCTTCCTGACACTTCTGAAGATAGTCAGTGTAATATGCTGTCGTGTCTTTTGACTGCGCCGTATATGTTTTCGTATCAAAGTTTATTTCCGTAAATACACATTCCTGATTGACTGCATCAAATAGTCCTTTATTTTCCGCACTATCAAGAGCTTCTGATACGAAAGTATCAGCACCGTTTATGATGATCGGCATTCCTTCTTCTTTTAGTTCTTTAAGGATACTGATCAGTGAATGATATACTTCTTCCGAATTGTCTATATCATAAACATCAAGATTATCTAAGAACAGTCCGTCGACTCCTTTGTTTGCGTATGACTTGGCTGTTTTGGCTATATGATCTTGCCAGCCTTCATCTGTCACATCAATCCATTTTTCTTCCGGCCAGTTTTCGTAATCTCCGATCGTGATATCTTTGAATTCGGGATAATAATCACGGAACGACTCGAGAGAGCCGACATTCAGATAAGAATAGATCATTTTATTTCCCTGACTGTGCAGCTGCCTGATGTCATCCGCAGAGAAATTATCAGCGTCGATCACGACTGTATCATAATCATGTATTTGTTCAGTGTTTTCAGAATCGGTGTCAAGAAATACACCATAGCTGCGTTTATTTGCATCACAAAATATCTGACAGGCTGCTGCTACAAGTAAGCATATCGCGATGAGAGATATTATTAGTATATTTGATTTTTTGGATTTATTATTTGTACTTTTCATTGTATTATCATAACATATCCAGCTGTCTTGATAATTGTTTCTGATTGTTATGAAGTTTGCACCATGTAATGTAGGAGGGTGATCAAATGGACGAATTAGAGAAAATGAGAAAAGGGTATCTGTGGAACGACTGTGAACAGTATCTGGAAGAACAAAGGGTTGCAAAAGAACTGCTCTATGATTTTAACCAGTCAAGACCGTCGGAGATCGAAAAGAGAACAGAGATCGTAAAAAAACTTTTTGGACACTGCGGAAAAGATGTCTGGATCAATCAGCCAATGGCGCTTTGCCGCGGAACTACGATCCATGTAGGAGATGGATGCTATTTTAATTATGGGACAACATTCGTTGACGATTATACGATCACGATAGGAGATCATGTTATGTTTGGACCCAATGTCACAATATGTACCTCAGGGCATCCGCTGGATCCGGAACACAGGCTTGACGGAATGTATAGTCTTCCGATCACCATAGGATCCGGTGTATGGATCGGAACAGGTGCAATTGTTCTTGCCGGAGTTACTATCGGAGAAAATTCTGTAATTGGCGCCGGAAGTGTTGTTACGAAAGATATTCCGGCAAACGTTCTTGCAGTGGGTTCACCATGCAAAGTACTTCGGGAATTTAATGAAAATGATAAGGAATACTATCATAAGAATCTGAGATTTGACCAGCAGAATTTTGAGGATTGAGTAAGGAAGATATCTTATTTGCGGGAAAGTTTGAAACGGCAGATATAAAGGAGCCAGACTGATGAGAACAGAACAGGAAATGTATGAGACTATTCTTGATATAGCGCGGAAGGACGACCGCGTCAAAGCCGTATATATGAATGGTTCCCGGACGAATCCGAATGCCTCAAGGGATATATTTCAGGACTATGACATCGTGTATGTTGTGGACGAGACTGCAAGCTTTATCGAGGACAAAAAATGGATACAAAAGTTCGGGGATATCATGTATATGCAATATCCTGATGAAAGTCCTGATTATCCGAATGATAAAAACAACCATTATGGCTGGCTGATGCAGTTTTGCGACGGAAATCGTGTTGATCTGACTGTTCAGACGTTATCTTATGCAAGAGAGCATATAGCTGATGACAAACTGTGCAGGGTGCTGCTGGATAAGGATAACGTTCTGCCGGCAATCGGGGAATCAACGGACAGGGAACGTTATGTGAAAAGACCGACCGAGGAGCAGTTCCTGTCGTGCTGCAATGAGTTCTGGTGGTGCAGCAATAACATCGCAAAAGGCTTGTGGCGCGAAGAAATCACATATGCGCAGGATATGACCAATTTTGTTGTGCGAAAGCAGCTTGAGAAGATGCTTTCCTGGAAAATAGGAGTCAAAGAAGACTTTGGCGTTTCTATCGGGAAGTCAGCAAAATATATGAACAGATATCTTGAAAAAGAAACGTATCAGAGATACTTAAAGACTTATTTTGCAGCAGATGTCGAAGAGGCATGGAAAGCGGTGTCTGTCATGTGCAAGTTGTTTGATCAGACAGCAAAGGAAGTGGCTGCTGCGCTGAACTATCGTTATGATGAACATGAAGCCGAGATGGCAGAGAAATACCTGATGGATGTCAGGTTCCTGCCTAAGGATGCAAAGGGACTGTATTGATAAACAATTGAGAAAAATGAGCAATACATTGTTTTTTATAGAATCGCGGTAGGGAGAAACTGTCATATGGAATTTAATGAGAAATTACAGGAGCTTCGTAAAAATAGAAATTTGACGCAGGAGCAGTTGGCAGAACAGTTATATAAAGGTTGATAGCGATGTAGTTGTTTTTGGTGGGTTCTATATAATAGTAATAGCTGCTTATGCAGCTTTTGAAGTATTCGCAATTAACTATAGACCGGTTCTTATAGGTGGCTATTTGGAGGCTTCTTATCCTTCATCAACGACATTACTTGTCATGTGCGTAATGCCAACTGTGATTATGCAGCTAAATAGACGAATGAAGAATGTTCTCTTAAATAAGATAGCGGACTGTGCGATTATCGCTTTTGTTATTTTTATGGTTGTTGGAAGGCTTATTTTGGGAGTTCATTGGATCACGGATATTATAGGAAGTGTACTTTTGAGCTCTGGTCTAGTATTGACTTACTATTCGATCATCAATACAAAGAAGGCTTGATAGGTTCTTGTAATAAATCGTATGAAATCAAGGACGAATAATATCAGAGGAATTAAAATTTTAAGAAAAATTGCGATTATTATATTTGCACTTTATGCCTACAAGGTCGATAATTCTATTGCTTGAGACAATGGATATACTAGAACAGATGGGAATTCGCAACACTGCGCCAAGGGTTCCTTTTATCAAGGATATTGTTAGAAATAATTGGCGCGTTCTTGCAAAAAACTATGGCATCAGTCGAAACGAAATAAGTAGAATGAAGCCGGCTTTTCGTATATGCGAAGAATGAATATAGAGAAATAGAAAAATTAGAAAATGAATGATGATACAGCAAGGCCTGCCATCCGTAATGATTTGAGTTCTGTGACGGAATATGATGTTATCTATCTGGAACACCCTATTTGGTGGGGAACGGCACCTCGCATTATTCAAACTTTTCTTGAAAGCTATGACCTTACAGGCGCAAGCGTTTACACATTTTGTACCTCCGGCGGCAGCGGTATCGAGCAAAGCTTGAAGGATTTGCAAGGTTTATATACCGATATAAATATCGTTAGCGGGAAGCGTTTTAGCAAAGCTGATGAGGCATCTGCAAAAAACTGGATTGACAGTATGGGAGAGTAAAATATGGCAATTACAATTAACATTTATTACAGCGGAGCAAATGGAAGCGCAAGAAAATTTGCAGAAGAAATGATTTCAACCGGAACCGTTGAGAAAATTAAAAGCGAGGAAGGAAACCTCAAATATGATTACTTTTTCCCGATGATTGACCAGAATACGGTGCTGCTGATAGATAGCTGGAAAAATCAAAAAGCGATTGATGTTCATCACAAATCTCCTATGATGAAACAGATAGCAGAACTTCGTGAGAAGTATGATTTGCACATGAAAGTCGAGAAGTATCAGTCGTTAGATGATCTAAGCGACGATCAGGAATTCATTCGCCAATAAAAACAAATGTAAAGCCAAACAAAAAACTGACAGATAACTGACAGATAACTTCCGGTTTATCGAGCTGAGGAAGAAACTGTATAGTTGGAATGTGAGAGGCAAAAGACATGATACTGCTTGTAGTAGATGCTCAGGAAATGCTTATGAATGATAAACTCTACAACTTTAACCTGTTTAAGGAAAATGTAGAGAAGCTGATAACACATGCGAGGAAATGCGGTAAAATGTGGATTTGATGATGCGATAAGATATATAAGTCAATTCGTAGTATCATAACGCAAATACTGCTTTCGATACCAACATCTTTATGTTAGTGAGAGATAGGACAAAGCGATGGAAAAGATCATGAAAAAATGGCTTGACTGCTGGATTTACGTGATAATCATGGTGGCAGGAGTTGTTCTTGGCTTTCTGATATCAGACTGGAAAGAGGTTGATATGGGAACGAAACTGTTTTCATTTGCGACTATATTGCTTCCGGTTCATGTACTCGAAGAATGGCATTTCCCAGGAGGCTTTCATACTATGTATAACATGATGAAAGAATCCGACATGGTAGACAGGTATCCGATGAATCGGCTGAGCGATATGTGGACCAATCTTATCGGTGTCATATTTGGGTGCTTTGTGCTTGTTATAGGAGTCAGGCCGATATTTCTTATTATGCAGCTCTTCCTATGCTGTGCAGAGATGTTCGGACACTTTTCCGGCGGGATCTATGTTTTCAAACGCTTTGGCAGGCAGGGGAAACGAACGATCTATAACCCTGGTCTTTTTACGACGATCATCGGATATATTCCTATTGCAGTCGGAATCGTTATCTGTCTGTTTACATCACAACACCCTTCGGCTGCAGATGTAATGACAGGACTTGCCTGCTCAATCCTTCTTGGCGCATTTTCACTCAAGGCAGTTGAAAAGATGTGCAGCAGCAAGGATACTCCTTATGGATATACTTGGGGAAATGGGTATTTTGAAAGATTTGATATTGATAAATAATAGGAGATGTTATACATGAGTCTTACTGAGAAAACATACAGCACAAGGTGTGGAACGATCCATTACTGGATCACCGAAGATAAAATGGCAGGCGGTGTGACGCTTGTATTTCTTCCGGGACTAACGGCTGATCACAGACTATTCGACAAGCAGATAGAATATTTTGAAGATAAATATAACGTGCTCGTATGGGATGCGCCCGGGCATGCATCTTCCTGGCCATTTACATTTGATTTTACGCTTATGGATAAGGCAAAGTGGCTTGATGAGATCTTCTGCAAAGAAGAGATAACAGCGCCTGTGCTCATAGGGCAGTCGATGGGCGGTTACGTCGGGCAGGCATATGCAGAACAATTTCCACAGAAAATAAAAGGTTTTATTTCGATAGATTCAGCACCGCTGCAGCGAAAATATGTGACAGGGATTGAGATTTGGCTGCTTAAACGAATGGAACCGGTATATCGCCATTATCCTTGGAAATCACTTCTGAAATCGGGGACAAATGGAATCGCAATGACAGAGTACGGCAGGAAGCTTATGCACGACATTATGATGGTATATGACGGAGACCAGGAGCGATATGCAAAGATATCCGGACACGGATTCAGAATCCTCGCAGAAGCTATGGAAGCAGATCTTCCGTATAAGATCG
>JAGPKJ010000068.1 GCA_018053995.1 Lachnospiraceae bacterium
ATGCAAATATGATCGCAAAACGACTTTCGACACACGCATCATTATATCTTATTTGAACCCTCAGCTCAAGAAGTTAGTCCATCCGTTTTTGTGACCTCGCGTTTTTATTATTGGTTCCTACACCTTTTTTTTGAGTCCTCACCTTTTTAGGTTGACGATTTAGCGCCCAGCCACTATAATCTTGAGTGTTGGAGACGTATCGAAGCGGTCATAACGGGGCGCACTCGAAATGCGTTTGGCGGGCAACTGCTACGAGGGTTCGAATCCCTCCGTCTCCGTTTGTTTAAAGAAGCCGAAGCTTATGCTCCGGCTTTTTTTGTTGCAAGAAAAACTTAAGAATTATTAAGGATTTCTGCACTTGTTTCACATACCCTCAAAACTTACAATAAGCTCGCAATAGACAGTAGATCAGGCAGCATGATAATGCCTTTACTGCCGTAACACAGACGCTTTATGCAAGATAAGAGAGGTGACCGCCATGAGGAGAAAAGTGCAGATGCAGCGCAGCCGTATCACAGCAAGGGATCGTATAAGATATATTTCGGAAAATAATGGGGCAGATGTGCTTCGTTACCTGGACGCTTCATCAGAAGGCCTAAGTGAAGATGATGTCGAAAATTCCCGTAGAAAATATGGTGTTAACAGGATAACCGGTGCCAAAAAAGATTCTATCGCAAAGCGTCTTTTCGTGTCATTTATAAATCCTTTTACAACGATTCTGCTCGTACTTTCAGCAGTATCTTATTTTACAGATGTAGTGCTTGCAGCACCCGGAGAGAAAAGCTTTTCAAAGATGAATATAATCTTCGTCATGGTATTTGTTTCCGGTCTTATGCGCTTCATTCAAGAAACCGGAGCCGGCAATGCTGCCCAGAAACTGAATGATATGATCATAACGACCGCCTGCGTTGAGAGATCGCCGCATCGCATAGCTGAGATACCAATAAGTGAGATCGTTGTCGGCGACATAGTATATCTGTCTGCCGGTGACATGATTCCGGCCGACGTGCGCATTCTCGCTGCCAAGGATCTCTTTGTATCTCAGTCAGCACTCACCTGTGAAAGTGAACCCGTTGAAAAAATTTCCCACATATGATATCATGGCTGATACTTCGTACGATATGCTTGCAGCCCGCAATATAGCATACCTCGGCACTAACGTCATAAGCGGCACAGCGACCGCCGTAGCTGCAGCTGTCGGTGATCAGACCGTTCTGGGTCAGACTGCAAAATACCTTGCTGCCCCGCAGGCGGAGACAAGTTTCGAGCGCGGAATCCGGTCAGTATCGGGTATACTTATAAAATTCATGGCATTCATGGTGCCTGTCGTTTTCATACTTAACGGAATGACAAAGCATAACTGGCCAAGCGCATTTTTATTTGCCGTATCAATTGCAGTAGGTCTTACTCCGGTAATGCTGCCGATGATCGTTACAACATGTCTTGCAAAAGGCAGCGTCTCAATGTCAAAGAAAGATGTTATCGTCAAAAACATCAATTCGATACAAAGTCTCGGATCTATGGATGTGCTCTGCACAGACAAGACAGGCACGCTCACACAAAATAAAGTAATACTCGAATACCACCTGGGGCTTACCGGTGAAACCGATAGATCGGTTCTGCAGCACGCATTTCTCAACTCATATTACCAGACAGGTCTCAAAAATCTGATGGATGTCGCAATCATCGACCGTGCAAAAGAACTTGAGATGAGCGATGTAGATTTCTCGGGAATAGAAAATGACTACAAAAAAGTCGATGAACTTCCTTTCGATTTTGAGCGCCGCAGAATGAGCGTCGTTGTCTCTGACTCACAAGGTGCAGCCCAGATGATAACGAAAGGCGCAATAGAAGAAATGCTGAACATTTCAAGCCGTGCTCTGCTTGGCGGAAGATCTTTCGTGATGTCTGACAGCATCCGTGAGATGATAATGAAAAAAGTAAATGAGCTTAGCGACGACGGAATGCGTGTCTTAGGACTTGCTCTGAAGACAGGATTATCCCCCGACGGCTCATATACTGTCGCCGATGAAAGCAATATGACGCTCATAGGATACCTTGCATTCCTTGACCCGCCTAAGGAGACAGCCCGCACTGCCATAAGAGCACTCACATCTGCCGGCGTCAATGTCAAAGTCCTCACCGGTGACAACGAAGCAGTCACTGCCTACATATGCCGTCAGGTTGGTATTCCGGTAAATAAGATACTCTTCGGTTCTGATATCGCTGATATGTCTGATACCAAGCTCAGTAAAGAATGCGAACGCACAAACATCTTCGTGAAACTCTCTCCCTCCGAAAAGAGCAGGATCGTTTCCACGCTTCGCAGTTGCGGTCACAGAGTCGGCTTTCTTGGCGACGGCATTAACGATGCTGCCGCTATAAAGATGTCGGATGTCGGAATATCCGTAGATACTGCCGTAGATATAGCCAAAGAATCAGCAGGCATAATCCTGCTGAAAAAAGATCTCATGGTACTTAAGACCGGTATCATAGAAGGTAGAAAGATCTATGCCAATATGAGCAATTACATAAAGATGACTGCGTCTTCCAACTACGGAAACATGTTCTCCGTGCTTGCTGCGAGCGCATTTCTGCCTTTTCTTCCGATGCTTTCGATCCACCTGCTCATACTTAGCATGATATATGATATCTCGTGCATAGCACTGCCGTGGGACAACGTGGATCCTGAGTTTCTTCAGAAACCGCGTGACTGGAATGCCTCTTCACTCGAAAAATTCATGCTATGGATCGGACCTACCAGTTCTGTATTTGACATCACCACATTTCTGATCTTGTATTTCTTCATATGCCCACATATCTGCGGAGGGACATATGCAGCACTTGACGCGTCCGGGAAGCTTTTATTTGCATCAATATTCCAAACCGGATGGTTCGTTGAATCCATGTGGAGCCAGACACTTGTCATACATATGATCAGAACCCCCAAAGTGCCATTCCTGCAAAGCCATGCGTCATGGCAGGTAACACTGCTGACATCTGCCGGGATCCTGTTGCTCACCGTTATACCATTTACCGGCATAGGACGCGCCATATCGCTTCAGCCCCTGCCGGCAATATTCTTCGCGTGCCTCGCATGCATACTCGCCGGGTACATGGTGCTGGTGACTTTCGTGAAGAATCTGTTTGTACGGAGATGCCGCGAACGATGAATGCCTTATGACTCTGCGGTTTATTTGACTCTGCGACTTATTTTGTAGTTGTGCATTTCATCTCCGCAACTTATGATTATGGTGTTGGTGCATAAATATTTGGAAATTCAAATCGGAGGTCAGTTATGATCTACACAGTTACACTGAACCCTGCTATCGATAAGACCGTTGTGATTCCGCAGTTCATCGCAGGCAAAGTCAACAGGACTACCGAGATCAGGTGTGATGCCGGCGGCAAAGGTCTCAACGTTTCCAAATGTATCGCAGTCCTTGGCAAGAAGACGACAGCCGCAATGTTCCTCGGCGGAACAGCCGGCACTTACATAAAAAATTACATAGAAGACCAGGAATGCATAATCCCCGCGATAGTTGATATCCCGGGCGAGACAAGAACGAATCTCAAAGTAGTAGATCCCGTCCTTCACAGTAATACTGATATAAATGAAGCCGGACCTGTTGTTTCTGCGAAGTCATTTGATTCACTACAGAAACTGATATTCTCTTCTGCCGTCAAAGGTGACATACTCGCCATCTCAGGATCGATACCTCAGGGTCTGGGAGATGATTCATATGCAAAACTCATAACCGAAGCTAAAAAAATCGGCATGCTCACATTCCTTGATTCATCAGGCGAAAGCCTTGCATCAGGAATAAACGCAGTGCCGTATCTCATCAAACCTAATACTTATGAACTGTCCGCTTATGCCGGGCGAAAGATATCGTCTGAAAAAGATGTCCGTGACGAATGTCAGGCTCTGCTAGATTCAGGCATCAGGAAGATTGTCGTTTCGATGGGTGCAAAAGGCGCATATTATTTTTCTCGGGAAATGGTATTGTCTGGATGCGCACCGTCCGTAAATATACTAAGTACCGTCGGTGCCGGCGATTCAATGGTCGCTGCACTCGCTTATGGCGAATCAGTTCGCATGGATCCTAAAGAAGCTTTCAGGCTCGCCCTCGCATTCGGTAGCGCGAGTGTCCAGTGTTCAGGGACTCAGGCGCCAGCGAAAGAAGAGGTAGATTCACTATATAAACAGATTAAGATCAAAGAGATATAAAACAAAACGTAGACCGATTTATTACGACATTTACTACGACATTTATTACGACATTTATTACGACATTTACTACGACATGGCAAAACTATAGTACAGTCCAAGTACTTTTGCTGTCTACATCTCGTGAACGACCTGGAAGATATAAAACTTGAGGTAGTACGATGCGTCGTCTGCCCAAAGGATTGGGTGGTCTGGCGCCTGCGTATGAAACTCTACCTGGCGGAGACGCACATGTGCGCTGTTAGCGGCTTCATGGATGACCTTCGCGAAATTCTCCGGATCCATGAAATGAGAACATGAACACGTTACGAGATAGCCGCCGTCCTTTACAAGATGACAACCTCGAAGATTTATCTCCCGATAGCCTTTGGCGGCATTTTTTATTGAGTTGCGTGACTTTGTAAACGCGGGCGGATCGAGAACTACGACATCGTATTTCTCGCCTTTTTCTTCGAGCTGTGGCAGCAGATCAAATACATCTGCGACTTCAAATGAAACTCTATCCTGAACATTATTGAGTTTTGCATTTATTCGCGCCTGGTCGATTGCAACATCTGATGCATCGACACCGAGTACTTCTACTGCGCCTGCTGCCGCTGCATTGAGTGCAAATGAACCTGTATGCGTGAAGCAATCGAGCACACGTTTTCCCTTGCAGAGTTTTCTTATAGAAGCACGATTGTTTTTCTGATCGAGGAAAAATCCGGTCTTCTGTCCTTCTTTAACGTCGACCATATATTTTACGCCATTTTCTATTATTTCCACATTTGTTGTAAAATACTCTTTTTCAGTAGGTCTGAAAGCTGGCGTTGACATTCCCGGAACTGCTATAAAGCCTTTGAAGCGTTCCATTCCTTCGTGTTCACGAACTTTTGCATCACTGCGCTCATAGATTCCGCGAACCTTTATCCCGTCTTCAAGAAGCACACTATAAAGAGCGCGAAGTATCGTTGGTTTCAGCTTATCGATACCTAGCGCAAGTGACTCTACTACAAGCACATCTGAAAACTTGTCGATCACTATCCCCGGAAGGAAATCCGCTTCGCCGAAGATCACCCTGCAGCTTGATGTATCGACCGTCTCTTTTCTATAATCCCATGCGTTCTGCACAAGTTTCATGATAAATTCGTCATCGATCTTATTTTCCTTATGACGAGACATGATACGCACTGTTATCGTTGACTTTCTATTAATAAAACCATACCCGAGAAAATAATCATCAAAGTCGTGGACTTCGACTATACTTCCGTCCTCAGGCTCTCCTGTCACTGTATCGATCTCATTATCATATATCCAAGGTCCGCCCGCCTTAAGACTTCTGCCCTGACCTTTTTTTATCTTCACTGAAGCATATTCCATTCCAACCTCCGATAAAATATTCACATTATATGATGCAAGTGTCAAAAGTCATTCTGCATTCATGCTTGCATGAAAAGCAGAATGACCTTATGACACGCCTAAACACGAGGAAGTTGCGATTTGCATTGCAAATCAGCGGATTCCGAGTGTTTATAGAATTGCGGGAGCTTCCGAAGGAAGCAAAGCAATTCGTAGCATCATAACACAATTGCTACTTTTGACACCCACATCATTATACTATTTTCTGTGTCATCACTGCGCCATGGCTGTTATGCAAAGACGCTGTTAGTCCAAGTATCACCACCGCCTGTGGAATTAACAAAATTTTCAAAACCATTTTTGAAATCATTAGCCCACTCTACGTCTTCATCTATATTATTTTCTACATTATCTATAGCCCAGTCTGACACAGCTTCATTAAAGTCTTTACCACCAGTGACTTGTTTACTTATCCAGTCAACACCGCTTGATACCGCTGTTGTACATGCTCCGATAACAAAACTATTTGTCACAAACGGTGCCAACGCAGGACATGCAACGCTAAGAGCTAGAAGCCCTCCCGTAACTGCCGCTGTAATTAATATCTCCTTGCCAATTCCAACTGATGTCTCAGTTACTGTCTCCGCAACTGCTCTTGTCCCGGAAATATTTCCACTCTGATATTCCTGATAATTATCAATTCCGCTAGAAACAAGATCTAGTCCGACTCCGGCTATTCCCCAGCCTGTCGTGAGGTCCTTAATACTATCCTCGATGCTCGCCGCTGCTCCCGTTAATGCCACCCCAAGATGAGACATCTTTTTTAAATCTAATTTACGGAGATCCTGAATAAAATCAGGATCTCCTAGACCCAAAAGATCATCTTTCCATGATGCTTCTGCCTTATGCTCTACACATGCTTCAATTCCATCAAGGGTTGTCTGTACGCCATCTACCACATCTTTCCCAAAAGCGAAACCATCATGGTTAACGACAGCACTGACTGTATCAATCGCTACTCCGAAAGCTGATCCGATTGGTCCAAAATTTTTTATAATAACGTCATTAATCTGCTTACCTACAACCGGCAACACCCCGTCCCGATGACCCATGATCTCTTGTTCAGTTGTATAATACCCGGCATGACCATCTATAATTTGATCCATGCTGTTTTTTAGACTACACAGCCATCCGGCCTGCCTGGACATCATATCGATTACTTCAGACATTCTGCGGTCTGCTTCGTAAGAATATGCACTCTGTCCCTGCAGCCATCTTCTTGCCCAGATAACATCATTCTGGATGAGACCCAAATCTTTGCTGTATTGTTCAAAGTCGAGTACAGAAGCTCTGACTGCATCTGGTTTTATTGAAAACATCGTCACGGTGCTGCCTCCAAAATCCTTGTTCGTCGAAAATAAGCTGATCGCTTATCATGAATATCCTATATCCCGATATTCAGCTATTTATTGCGGAAAATGAGATGATTGTCATTTAGCCTGATCTGCAGCCTGTTCTGTTCCCTGCGCACTATTCTTATTTTTATAATACTGTGCAAGTTTGTCGATGAAGCCTGCTCTTTCTTCGTCCTCGTACCCCTTGAAGAATACCTGCTTGATCTGGTCATTGTTAAATAGATACTGTGTTCCTTTACCCATAGATCCCTCTGGATAGAGAACTCCGATATAATCGTACTGAGTGTTTGTTGTCTGCTCGGTCTGCATCACACCGTAGATCATGAGACGTTTCTGACCGCCATTTAACATGACAATACTTCCAAGAGGTAATAGATCTTCTATTTTCTGCATAATATTCTCCTTAGGCAGGGTCGCGGTTTCATTTGCCTGAACATATTGATATCGGCTTCGTTCCGTGCTGCTCTCTTTATTTGATTTACAATTATGATAATAACTGTTTGCTGCTGCTTTTATTATTATTCTGACGAACGGACTTTTGGCTGGGATGAATGACGTAAACCTGTTCAGATCTTCGAATATCCGAAGCCATTGCAGATCGCATCTATCGGCATCTTTTCCGCGCACATCTTGCATGAATCGTGTGAATATGATTTATAATCCGGAAGATCTGACTGTGTAAACAGGCTCATCACCGGCATACCTGCGATGCTCTTTACCGCAGAGAATATAGCGGAAACTCCGGCTACATGACCGCCGTAATAAACTACTGACTCAGCTGCGCGGCCGATTGTCTGTCCTGTTGTTGCCGATGCCAGAAGAATAAGGACATGTTTATTTTCGATCATCATTTTCAGATTATCTCTAAAGATCATCTGTCCTGAAATATCATATTCAGGAGTTGCGATATACATGGTCTTATGCTGATTCATTGAAATGATTCCGGCTTTCGTAAGTTCTTCTGACAGGAAAGCTCCGATGACTTCTGTCCCATCCATGCAGATGATCGTGTCAATGATCGTAGAAGCCAGATATTCCTGACTGATTGCTTCTGCGACTGCATGTGCTTCACTCTGCCTCGTCTTCATCGTTGTCATATCGATATAATAATTGATGTGAGAGTTTGGAGTTACAAAGTGTCCGGGTATTACCTTGAGCGTAACATCGGGATAATTCTTAGAAATTATTTTCGTATAATTCTGCATAATCTTACCCTCCATTTTCTATTTTTCATATTCGTTTTTTCCAGCTTATTATCTGCCTGATTTCGGGCTGAACTAAGCTGCATTGATTACTCTTTTATGATATCACAAATGCTCCTTTCGCGGATAATTTTGTTAGCATTTTTTGGCTTTCGCGTCATAAAATTTGTACATATTTTCCCATTGACACTTTTCGCGGCGCATGGTATTTTCAGAGTGTCATATAACTGACGGACAAGTGGATGACCACGTGAAGTATGACCTTGATAAGCCGACCGTCTGGGCGAGAGCCCGGATTGTCGGTTTTTTTATATTCTGTGAGGTGATGCGATGAAGGGAAAGATTCACTCGTTCGAATCTATGGGACTAGTCGACGGTCCCGGAATCCGTTTCGTAGTATTCATGCAAGGGTGCGATCTAAGATGCAGGTTTTGCCATAATCCAGATACGTGGCACAAATCAACAGACGATGTATCGTCTGTTGATTTGTGCAAGGGTAACGTCACTCTTATGGAACCTTCTGATCTTGTGAAGAAGATCGCACGTTTCAGGCCGTACTTCGGCGCTGACGGCGGTGTCACATTTTCCGGAGGCGAGCCGCTCCTTCAGCCGGAATTCCTCGCAGAGACGATGAAGCTTCTGCACGAAGCAGGAATTAATACCTGCCTTGACACTGCAGGAGTCGGACTCAGGTTATACGATGAGATACTGAAATACACTGACCTCATCCTCTATGATGTAAAGGAAGTAAAGCCTGATGACTACAAAGCACTGACAGGGCTTCCGCCTAACCGCACCGACGAATTCATAGAAGCTGTCAGAAAGACGCATGTTCCTATGTGGGTGCGTCACGTAGTTGTTCCGGGGCTCACAGATTCAGATGAGCACATGCAGGAACTTGCGGCAAAGATTCGGACTCTACCGAATGTGATAAAAGTTGAGTTGCTTCCATATCATGTCTTGGGCGTTTCAAAATATGAAGTCTTGGGATTTCCGTATTCGCTAGAAGGCGTACCGCCGATGGACAAGGATGTTACCGAAGCATACCAGCATAAGTACTTCGATGAATTCAACAGACAAGCTTAACAATAACTACTTTTGACATCACATCAAAATATACATTTAAAAACGATGTGTCAGCACCAAACAAACGAAGGGAGAACAAAATGAATAACAGTTGGAATGGTTTTAAGACAGATGTATGGCAGAAGGAATGCAACGTATCCGATTTTATAAAAAAGAATTATACGCTCTATGAGGGCGATGACAGCTTTCTTGCAGGACCCACTGACAAGACAAATAAAGTATGGAACAAGTGTACAGAACTCCTCGCCGAAGAGACGAAGAAGGGCGGCGTGCTTGACGTTGAGACAAAGATTCTCTCCGGAATTGACGCATTTGCTCCCGGCTATATCGATAAGGAAAATGAGATGATCGTCGGTCTTCAGACCGATAAGCCTCTAAAGAGAATCGTCAACATGTACGGCGGCAGACGTATGGCAGAAAGTTCGCTCGAGCAGTACGGATACAAGCTTGATCCTACGATCTCAAAAGATTTTGCCGAGTTCAGAAAGACTCATAACGAAGGTGTATTTGACGCATATCCTGAACGCACGCGTGTTGCCCGCCACTGCGGACTTCTCACCGGACTCCCGGACGCATACGGCCGCGGCAGAATTATCGGCGACTACCGCAGGATCGCTCTCTATGGTATGGATCAGCTTAAAGCATGGAAAATGAAAGATCTCGACGATCTTGATGGTGACATGACAAATGACCGCATTCAGATCCGCGAGGAAGTTTCAGAACAGATCCGTGCAATGGACGCTGTTGTATCAATGGCAGCTAAGTATGGCTGTGATATCACAAAGCCCGCAGCAAATGCCAGGGAGGCTATTCAGTGGACGTACTTCGGCTATCTTGCCGGCGTTAAAGAGAACAACGGAGCAGCCACATCTCTTGGCCGCACATCTACGTTCCTTGATATCTATATTCAGCGTGATCTTGATAATGGCACACTTACAGAAGAGACAGCACAGGAACTCGTAGATCAGTTCATCATCAAGCTCCGTTTCGTCCGTCACCTCAGAACACCTGAATATAACGAACTTTTCGGCGGAGATCCCACATGGGTTACAGAGTCGATCGGCGGAATGACAACAAACGGAAAACCTCTCGTTACCAAGAACTCATTCCGTTATCTCCACACGCTCTCAAATCTTGGAACCGCGCCGGAGCCTAACCTTACCGTCCTCTGGTCAGAACATCTTCCTGAGAACTTCAAAAAATTCTGCGCAAAGACTTCTATAGATACTGATTCTATACAGTATGAAAATGACGACATCATGCGTCCGCTCTATGGCGACGATTATGCTATCGCATGCTGCGTATCCGCAATGAAGCTTGGCAAACAGACGCAGCTCTTCGGCGCAAGATGTAATCTGGCAAAATCACTTATGCTCGCAATCAACGGCGGCGTAGATGAACTCAAAGGCGAAGTCGTAGTACCGGGTATCGAACGCGATACTGATGAAGTCCTTGATTATGACAAGGTTGTCGCAAATTACAAGAAAGTCCTCACGTATGTTGCGAACCTCTACGTTGATACTATCAACATCATTCATTATATGCATGACAAATATGCATATGAAGCAAGCCAGTTTGCATTTCATGATACAAAGCTTGAGCGTTTCGCAGCATTCGGCGTAGCCGGTCTCTCTGTTGCTGCCGATTCTCTTTCAGCTATCAAATATGCAAAGGTTAAGCCTGTGAGAAATGAAAAAGGAATAGCCATTGATTTCCAGACAGACGGATCTTTCCCGAAATACGGAAATGATAATGATGATGTCGATGATCTCGCTGTACATCTTGTAGAATTCTTCAGCGGAGAGCTCAAGAAACATCACATATACCACGACGCAAAGCCAACACTCTCAGCACTTACGATCACATCAAATGTAATGTATGGCAAGAAGACCGGCACAACTCCCGATGGACGTAAAGTCGGACAGCCTCTGGCTCCCGGAGCCAACCCTATGCATGGCCGCGACGAAAACGGTGCGCTCGCATCTCTTAATTCAGTCGCTAAGATCCCTTACAGAGGAGCATGCCAGGATGGTGTCTCCAACACATTCTCTATCGTTCCGACAGCGCTTGGCAGCGACGAGACCACCCGTGTCAAGAACCTCGTAATGATACTGAACGGATACTTTATGCAAGGTGCTCATCACCTCAATGTCAACGTCATGAACCGTGAGACCCTCATAGATGCAATGGATCATCCTGAAAAATATCCTTCACTCACGATCCGTGTCTCAGGTTACGCAGTCAACTTTATAAAGCTGTCACGCGAACAGCAGGAAGAAGTCATCGCAAGAACATTCCATAAATCAATGT
>JAGPKJ010000069.1 GCA_018053995.1 Lachnospiraceae bacterium
CGCTCAGTCAGTAATACTGGGTCAGATAGCATCGAGTCAGTAACATTGAGCTGGTAACATAGAACACGTACATAGATTCGAGGTCAGCTGCAGGGATAATTGGAATCCTGACTCTGATCAGATATGTGGAGTAGAAATTGTCAGATATCATAACGAGCATCAAAAATGACAAGATAAAAGAAGTCATAAAGTTAAGAGATAAAGCACGCGAGAGACGGGACGCCGGTCTGTTTATAACAGAAGGCGTCCGTATGTTTCTTGAGGCTCCGGATGAACTGATTCGCGATATATATGTGAGCGAGAGCATGGCAGCGAAGCTGCAGGAAACTTCGATTTCATCCGGCAGAGATTCAGCTCATGAAGAAATATCTTATAAAGATCCGGCAGTAAAAGGGTCTTCATCTAAAGGCTTATCAGCTAAAGGTTTATCAGCTAAAGGTTTATCAGCTAAAGGTTTATCAGCAGATAATGATCATGCTAAATATTATGAGGCGTGCTGCCTAGAACTTAGAAAGCACGGATATACGACAGTCACCGATGACGTGATGAAGAGCATGTCCGATACACAGACTCCGCAGGGGATATTGTGCGTCGTGAAGCAGCCTTCATGTGTGATCGAAGATATTATGGGAAATAAGAAGAGTCACCTGCTCCTCATTCTTGAGGGACTTCAGGATCCGGGAAATCTCGGAACGATCTTCAGAACATCAGAAGCTGCCGGTGTCACAGGAATAATCATGAGCCGCGACACGGTGGATATATATAATCCAAAAACTATCAGATCGACAATGGGCTCGATATACCGGGTGCCTTTTATTTACTCAGAAGATCTTTATACTGACCTTGATAAGCTGCGCGCGCACGGAATAAGCGTGTATGCGGCTTATCTTACCGGCAGCGTTTCGTATGATAAGTGTGATTATCGCAGTGATACTGCGTTCCTTATAGGAAATGAAGGAAATGGTCTTTCAGATAAGGCACTCTCACATTCTGACACACGTGTCAGAATTCCGATGGAAGGCAGTGTTGAATCTCTAAATGCCGCAGTTTCAGCGGCGGTACTCATGTATGAAGCGCACAGACAGCGTTCATTATGAATGATGTTTGTAGCACCAATATGAAAATACATCAAGATTTATTCTGATTATATGACAGAAATGACGCCAAATTTGACACATCTGTCATAATCTGTTAGAATATCCCACGTTAAAGTAACACTTTTGTAATAATCGTCACAATTCAGAAACATATCTCGATAATAGATAGATGGGGTGAGATATGTGGGAGGATATCTGATGTCTCGAAAAAGAAAGAAAGCGTATGTGCTTTTTGCACTGCTCCTTTCAATAGCGATGGCAGCGACAGACACTATAGGTGTAAAGGCGTCGAGTACGGGCGAGTATCTTAAGACGCTGAACGAAGGAGTCGCAGCTATCATTGATCCAAAATCGGAAAATGATACCGGTGATAAGAAAGCTGAAGCGGTCGAGAAACTTGATACGCTGGCAAGTGAGAGTGAAACAGAAGAGACTGCTGATGCAGATGATATCTTCATGGCAAATGTTCAGACTGCTATGAATGTGCGGAAAGAGCCTTCTGACAGCGCCGAAAAGGCAGGGATTCTCTACAAAGATTGTGGAGGACATGTCCTTGATCAGGAGAATGGCTGGACGAAGATTGAATCAGGAGATCTTGTCGGCTGGGCCAAGAATGAGTACATTTTAGTCGGGGAGAAGGCTAAAGCAGCCGCTGACGAGGTTGGCAGAAAAGTCATAGTATGTCAGACCGATGCACTTAACGTGAGAAATAAAGCGGCGTCGAACGCTGATTCGGAAGCGGTTCTTGCAAAAGGCGACAGCCTTGAGATCGTGAGCTCTGATGAGAAGATATCAGACGGATGGATCGCAGTCGACTTTGAAGGTGAGAACGGATACGTACAGGAAAAATATGTAACGCAGGATTTCAAGGTCGATGCAGGCGAAACACAGGCGAAGATAGAAGCTCGCGAGAAGGCAGCGGCTGAAAAGAAAGCTGAAGAGGAAAAGGCTGCAAAAGAAAAGGCTGAGAAAGAGAAATCGGCATCAAAGAATTCGCAGAAGAACAATACGACAAGCGGGGCACAGACAACGACGACCGGAACGGCTGTCGTTGCAAATGCTGATGAAGTGAGACTTCTTGGAGCACTTATCCAGTGTGAGGCCGGGTGCGTGAGCTATGACGGACAGCTCGCTGTCGGCGCGGTTGTTATGAACAGAGTAAAGAGCGGAGCATATCCGAGTACGATACAGGATGTCATATATGCTTCCGGTCAGTTCACACCGGCGGGCAATGGCAAAGTCGCAAGATACTATAATGGAGATGTGAATGCACAGTGTATCCAGGCAGCTCAGGCGGCGATAGCAGGTCAGTCTAACGTCGGCGGTGCAACGCATTTCAGGCGCGCGGGCAATCACGACGGAATGGTTATTGCGAATCAGGTATTTTGGTGATGACATCATATCGGTTTTACGTTCTGCATGTGTCATGTCGGTTTTATGTTCTGCATGTTGATTACACAAATAAAATAATGTAAACTGTTAGGTGCAGAGTTTATATATACTCTGCATCTTCTTTATATAAAGAGAAAGGAGAACGAAAAATGGATACGTCAATGACGATAGTATGGGTTGTTCTTCTGGTAATGCTCATAATCATTGAGCTTGCGACTATGGGACTCACTACTATATGGTTTGCCGGTGGGGCTCTTGTAGCAGCGATCGCGGCAGGATGCGGTGCGCCGATATACGTCCAGCTTATACTTATGGTGGTCGTTTCGGTCATACTTCTGACATTTACAAGACCTGTCGCAGTAAAGTATTTCAACAAAGACAGAGCCAAGACTAATGTAGAGGCGCTTATAGGACAGAAGGCTGTAGTTACAGGCGATATTGATAACGTGGAAGGATATGGACAGGCCAGTGTGTCCGGACAGATCTGGACTGCAAGATCGACTGATGACAACGTCACGATCAAAAAGGGCGAGATCGTTGAGATCATGGAGATACGTGGAGTCAAACTGATCGTGAGACCGGCTGTGAGAACAACAGTGCAAAGCGTAAATTTATAATGCAAGTGTCCGGAAGGGCAGAAGGAGATAGTTATGGAATTAGCAACATGGATCATTATCTTATTTATCATCGTAGCACTTATCATCATATCATGTATAAAAGTGGTACCGCAGGCTCATGCGTATGTAGTTGAACGTCTTGGAGCTTATCAAGGTACATGGTCTGTAGGTCTTCATTTCAAGGCGCCTTTTATCGATAAGATATCACGTAAGGTTCTGCTCAAAGAGCAGGTAGCTGATTTCCCGCCGCAGCCTGTTATCACAAAAGATAATGTTACGATGCAGATCGATGCAGTCGTATTCTATCAGATCACGGATCCTAAGCTGTATGCATACGGAATCGAGAACCCGATGGTCGCTATCGCAAATCTGACAGCTACTACACTTCGTAACATAATCGGAGACCTTGATCTTGATCAGACACTCACAAGCCGTGAGACGATAAACGCGAAGATGCGTGAAGTTCTTGATGTTGCGACTGATCCGTGGGGAATCAAAGTCAATCGTGTTGAGCTTAAGAACATCATTCCTCCGCAGCCTATAAAGGAAGCGATGGAGAAACAGATGAAGGCTGAACGTGACAAGAGACAGAATATTCTTGAAGCTGAAGGTCAGAAGCAGTCAGCGATCCTCGTTGCAGAGGGAAGTAAAGAATCAGCAGTACTTCAGGCTGAAGCTGCAAAGCAGGCTACTATACTTGCTGCAGAAGCTGATAAGCAGAAGCAGATACTTGATGCAGAAGGACGCGCAGAAGCTATTCTTAAGGTTCAGCAGGCTAATGCAGACGGAATCAAGATGATCAAGGATGCCGGTGCAGATGAAGCAGTTCTTACTATCAAGAGCCTTGACGCATTTACAAAGGCAGCTGACGGTCAGGCTACAAAGATCATCATCCCTTCAGATATTCAGGGAATAGCAGGACTTGCAACAACACTCAAGGAAGTCATGACAGATAAGCATTGAGATAAGTGAGCCGATGGCATTATATGACGCAGGTGTCAAATAATTGTGCTGCGATATCTGTAGCTTAGATGGAGAGAATAAGCATGAATTTAAAAGGAAGGTCATTCTTAAAGCTTCTGGATTTTACGCCGGATGAGATCACGTATATGATCGATACAGCCGCCGAACTTAAAGACAAGAAGAAAAATGGGATTGAGACGCATTACTGTAACGGCAAGAACGTCGCTCTTATTTTCGAGAAGACAAGTACGAGGACAAGATGCGCATTTGAAGTGGCAGCACATGATCTTGGAATGAATGTGACATACCTTGATCCTACGGGATCTCAGATCGGGAAGAAAGAGAGCATCGCTGATACAGCACGTGTGCTTGGACGTATGTTTGACGGCATTGAATACCGTGGATTTGGTCAGAATATAGTAGAGACACTTGATGCATATGCGGGAGTTCCGGTATGGAACGGGCTTACAAATGAATTTCATCCTACGCAGATGCTTGCAGATATGCTTACGATCAGGGAGCACTTCGGGCATCTGAAGGGGATAAAGCTCACATACATGGGAGATGCCAGATATAACATGGGCAATTCGCTTATGGTCACATGTGCAAAGCTTGGACTTGATTTTACGGCATGTACGACGAAAAGTTATTTCCCTGCAAAAGAGCTGGTAGATACTTGCAGAAAGATATGTACGGAAACGGGCGGAAGCATTACCCTTGAAGAAGATGTAGACAAGGCGACACGCGGCGCAAATGTTATCTATACAGACATATGGGTGTCGATGGGTGAACCTGAGGAAGCATGGAGAGAGCGTATCGAAGAGCTTATGCCGTATCAGGTTAACAGTCATGTGATGAAGAACGCAGGACCTGACGCGGTATTTATGCACTGCCTGCCGTCATTCCACGATCTTAACACGACTATTGGAAAGCAGATCAGCGAAAAATATGGAATCAATGAGATAGAGGTTACTGATGAAGTGTTTGAGTCTAAACAGTCGATCGTATTTGACGAGGCAGAGAACCGCATGCACACGATCAAGGCGGTCATGGCAGTGACTCTCACTGACGAGGCGGACAGAAGATAGTGGAGAAGATAGACAGATCGGAGATCCTGCTGGCACTCCGGAACGCACAAACATTTATATCAGGGCAGGAAATATGCGACAGATACAGCGTATCTCGTACTGCTGTCTGGAAATATATAAATCAGCTTAGGGAAGAAGGGTATAATATCGAGGCTGTTCAGAATAAAGGTTATCGTTTGCTTGAGGGCGACACACCTGATATCCTGAATGAGACAGAGATATCAAGCAGGCTCACTACAAAGTGGGTGGCAAGAGAGCTGAAATATCTTCCTGAAACCGGCTCAACTAATGCTGATGCTTCAAAGATGGCTGATGAAGGTGCGTCTCATGGTCTTCTTGTTACAGCCGGGATGCAGAATGCCGGTCGTGGAAGACGAGGGCGCGTGTGGCAGTCACCTGAAGGCACGACGATATCAATGTCGATAGCGCTTAAACCTGATTTTGCACCGGAATATGCGTCTATGCTGACGCTTGTATCTGCACACAGCACGCTTACTGCTCTTGAAGAGATCACACATGCGGACATCGGCATCAAATGGCCAAATGATCTTGTGATAGATGGACGTAAGATCTGCGGGATCCTTACGGAAATGAGCACGCAGATAGACTACATAAGACATGTCGTCATCGGGACAGGGATAAACGTCAATCAGCAGCTTGCCTCTGATTTTCCAGAGGAAATAAGAGACACAGCGACTTCGCTCAAGATCGCGACTGATAAAAAGTGGAATCGTGCGCAGATAATCGCGCAGTGCATGAACTGTTTTGAAAAAGATTATGAACTGTTTACAAAGACGCTCGATCTGAGCGGAATCCTGGAAGATTATAATGCGCATCTGGTAAATAAAGATCGCAAGGTTCGAGTGCTCGACCCGAAGGGTGAGTATAACGGGACTGCACGTGGGATAAATAAAAAAGGTGAACTGATCGTTGAACGCGAAGACGGCGTTTTGATAAATGTCTTTGCGGGTGAGGTTTCGGTAAGAGGTATCTACGGTTATGTCTGATGAATATAAAGATGATCCCTGGCATGCAAATGGAAGAGTAGTTCTCTGCGGTGCCAACGCGTATGACAGAAAATATTATTTTAATCCGGAATTTAATGCAGTGCCGGATTCGATAAAGCGTGAGCTGAATATCATAAGTGTCTTATTTACCCAGGAAGCAGGCGGGATATTTACTATCGTATTCGAAAATGACGGCGGAATATCGTTTGTTACGGACGCCGAAGAAGACGACATCACTTATGACGAGGTGTCGGCAGGACTTCTTGTCGGGCAGATCAGAAGAACCAGAACTGAGATACTTGAGTCACTCGAACTTTTCTACAGAGTCATGTTTCTGCATGAGGACGCAGCTACTCTTCTTGGTGAAGACAATGGGGAATCGGATGTTTCCGGAGAATCCGGAAGCGATGATTGAGAGCGGGGATGTCCTGCGGAAATGAGGAAGCATGCTTCTGGTAATTGATATCGGGAATACAAATGTGACATGTGGTGTTTATGATGGAGACGAACTTGGGACGACGTTCAGAATCTCGAGCACGCCTCTGCGGACATCTGATGAATTCGGAATCACGCTTGTTCAACTGCTTGAGGGAAATGGCATAGATATAAAAGATATAGACGGCGCGATCGTCGCGAGTGTTGTTCCTGCGATAATGCATGCGTTCATGGGTGCGGTTGCAAGATATATAGATGTTAAGCCGATCCTTGTAGGACCCGGGATAAAGACCGGAATCAAACTTACTAATGCGAATCCGGCGGAGATCGGCGCAGATCGTATAGTAGATGTTGTAGCTTCTTATGAGATCTACGGTGGACCGCTTCTTGTTATCGATTTCGGAACTGCCACGACATATGATCTTGTGACAGCGGATGGCTCGTTCGGGGTTGGAATCACGGCGCCGGGAATCAAGATCTCAGCAAAAGCATTATGGGAAGATACAGCAAAGCTCCCTGAGATAGAGATCAAGAAACCGCATTCGATACTTGCGCAGGATACTATAACGAGTATGCAGGCGGGTCTCATCTATGGACAGATCGGTCAGACGGAATACATTATTAATGAGGTCAAGAAGGAAAGCGGTCTTAAGGAAATGAAAGTGATCGCGACCGGCGGTCTCGGCAGGATAATATCAAGCGAGACAAAGATGATCGATGTATACGACAGTATGTTGACGCTTAAAGGACTCAAGATACTGTACGATAAGAACAAGACTAATAGATAATGATAAAACAAATAGATAATGATAAAAAAATAGATAATGATAAGACGTAATGACTGGACAGACAGGTAAATATGATAAGTAATTCGGAACGGCTTTAAGCGGATAATATGATTGAAGAATTTAAACATCATGATTGGAATATAGTATGAGTGAGATCCTGGAAAATAAGAGTGGATTTTGTATTGGAAATGTAAAGATAAGCAGCAGGGTTGTGGCAGCACCGATGGCAGGCGTAACAGACCTGCCATTTCGTTTGCTCTGCCATGAGCTGGGAGCTGGTCTTGTATATACGGAAATGGTGAGCGCAAAGGCAATCCATTACAACAACAGGAAGACAGAAGAACTGATGGCGACGAGATCTGATGAACGACCTGCCGCGCTTCAGCTCTTTGGCTCAGAGCCGGATCTGATGGCCGAGATCGCAAAGAGAGTTGAAGACAGACCTTTTGATATCATTGATATTAACATGGGATGTCCGATGCCGAAGATCGTCAATAACGGAGACGGTTCAGCACTCATGAAAGATCCGGCGCTTATCGGGCGCATTATCGAAAGCGTTGTAGGAGCGGTCAAAAAGCCTGTGACGATAAAGATAAGAAAAGGATTTGATGCGGAGCATATAAATGCAGTAGAGATCGCACATATTGCTGAAGAGTCAGGCGCATCTGCGATAACTGTCCATGGCAGGACACGTGAACAGTATTATTCCGGCAAAGCGGACTGGGAGATAATAAAGAAGGTCTGCGATACCGTGAACATTCCGGTGATCGGAAATGGAGATGTGACAAGCCCGGAACTTGCGAAGAAGATGATTGACGAGACGGGATGCAGCGCAGTGATGATAGGACGCGCGGCACAGGGGAATCCGTGGATATTCAGAGAGACCGCCTCTTATTTGCAAGAAGGAAAGAAACTGCCAAGACCGACACATAAGGAAATGCGTGAGACGATCATGCGGCATGCGCAGATGCAGGTGGAGTGCAAGGGCGAGTACAATGCCGTGCGTGAGATGCGCAAGCACATCGCTTGGTATACGACCGGAATGCCGGGCTCAGCCCAGCTCCGCGGGCGGATCAATGAGATGGAGCATATGGAAGATCTCGAGAGGGCAATAAATCTTATTTTTCGTGAAGGGGTTCCGCTTAAGTGATATGAATACCGCGCCGAATGCCGCCAGAATACCGTCTGAATGTCTCGCCTGAGCGTCGCACCGATATGAACGCGAGTTGACACAGACATTAATATTATGTATAATACGGGAGTTAATTTTATAAGATATGTGGGCGGCGGATCATATATCCGACCGACGGGAAGGATTCAAAATGGCGGAGAAACGTGTATTAACGTATAAAGGACTTAAACAGTATGAGGATGAGCTTCAGGATCTGAAACTTAACAGACGTCAGGATGTTGCACAGAAGCTTAAGGAAGCCAGAGCACAGGGTGACCTTTCAGAAAATGCTGAATATGATGCGGCAAAGGATGAACAGAGCCTTATCGAATCAAGGATAGCTGAGATCGAGGAAATCCTCAAGAATGCTGAAGTAGTAGATGAAGAAGATGTAGATCTCAAGAAGATCAATGTAGGATGTCAGGTAAAACTTCTTGATATAACATATAACGAAGAAATCGTATATACTATCGTAGGATCGTCAGAAGCTGACAGTCTGAATGGTAAGATATCAAATGAATCACCAGTCGGAAAGGCTCTCATCGGACACAAAAAAGGCGATACAGTAGAAGGGTCAGCACAGGCTGGGACATTCTCATATAAGATACTTCAGATAAAGAGAAGCAACTAATGTGTTGCTTGATGAAAAGCGTCAATAGTCACTAATTTTTATGCTTGCGGTGATAGATGTGTATGGCAGAAGTAATGACATTATGACATGCTAATGAATTTACATGGTGATCTTGTGTAGCTATGGAGATTCGGTTATGAGTAGCGAGGGATAAGATGGCAGAGCAGAATCAGGATCAGGAAAATAAGAGTAATCAGATAAATAATCAGAACCAGAAAAATAATCAGAATAACGGTTCGAAAAATGGTCAGAATAACGGAAAGCCGGCAGGACAGAAAGAACCTGATATCAACCAGCTCCGCAAGGTAAGACGTGAAAAGCTCGCGAACCTTCAGGCAGAAGGCAACGATCCGTTTACGATAAGAAAATTCGATGTAACACACCATAGCACAGATATCAAAGATAATTTCGATGAACTTGAAGGCAAAGAAGTTACAGTAGCCGGACGTATGATGAGCAAACGTGTCATGGGCAAGGCATCATTTTGCAATGTACAGGATCTGCCCGGAAATATTCAGGTCTATGTAGCACGAGACTGCATCGGCCAGGATGAATACATGGCTTTCAAGAAGTATGATGTCGGCGATATCATCGGTGTTAAGGGCAAGGTCTTCAAGACACAGACAGGTGAAGTGACTATCCATGCGGAAGTCATGACACTGCTTTCAAAGAGTCTTCAGCCACTGCCGGAGAAGTTCCATGGACTTACTGATCCTGATCTCAGATACAGACAGAGATATACAGATCTTATAATGAATCAGAACGTCAGAGATACATTTGTAAAACGCTCCAAGATAATCAGCTCTATAAGACATTATCTGGATGCGCAGGGCTTCCTCGAAGTCGAGACACCTATGCTCGTTCCGAATGCAGGCGGCGCAGCAGCCCGTCCGTTTGAGACACATTACAATGCACTCAATGAAGACGTAAAGCTCAGAATATCTCTTGAACTTTATCTTAAGAGACTTCTCGTAGGCGGTATGGAACGTGTATATGAGATAGGTCGTGTATTCAGAAATGAAGGACTTGATGCTCGTCATAATCCGGAATTTACTCTGATGGAACTTTATCAGGCATTTACCGATTATTATGGAATGATGGATCTTACAGAGAATATGTTCCGTCATGTGGCACAGGAAGTAAACGGAACGGCTATGATCACATACGGCGATACAGAGATAGATCTTGAAAAGCCTTTTGAGAGAATTACTATGATAGAAGCCGTCAAGAAATATACAGGTGTTGATTTTGATCAGATCCCGGATACAGCGGCTGCAAAGAAGATAGCTGATGAAAAGGGCGTAGCGTATGAAGAACGTCACAAGAAGGGCGACATCATCAATCTCTTCTTTGACCAGTTCTGCGAAGAGAAGATGATCCAGCCGACATTTGTCATGGATCACCCGATCGAGATATCACCTCTTACAAAGAAAAAGCCCGATAAGCCGGGATACGTCGAGAGATTCGAACTCTACATCAATGCTACTGAGATGTGCAACGCATACTCAGAGCTTAATGATCCTATAGATCAGCGTGAACGTTTCAAGGCTGAGGAAGCAGCACTTGCGGCAGGTGATGAAGAAGCTAACCACACCGACGAAGATTTCCTCAATGCGCTTGAGATCGGCATGCCACCGACCGGCGGAATCGGCTACGGCATCGACAGATTCATCATGCTGCTCACGAACTCACCGGCGATCAGGGATGTAATACTGTTCCCGACGTTAAAGAGCTTGTCTTGATGGAGAAGGACGAAGCGTGACGTGGTAATCCGTGGTCAGACGGAGAAAGACGAATAAGGACGTGATGACCCTATTCGACCCGATTTCTGACAAACGTGTCGGAACCTGTCGGACGCTTATGGAAAGGCAATAAAACAGATCGTGATGCTTGACGGACTAAGACGTACACCACGATTTTAATCCAAGTAAATATCAGCGAGATTCGAAGGAACAGCTTTCGAAAACGCTTTATCAGGCACTTACTTTAGTGAATTCTAGAGTAGGTGCCTTTTTTACGTTATGGGATTGGGATTGTAACCGTTGTTTATTCGCAGAAAGGAAAGTGTAATGGTCAGAAGCAAAGAAGAAATTGAGGCTGCAAAAAGAAGGGAAAAGATCAGGGAACTCAGAAGAGGTCCCGATCTGGAACACTTTTTGGAAGGCAAGAAGAGAAAATTCACAACATACGCCCAGGGCGCGAGCATGTATTCCATGAACTATTATTC
>JAGPKJ010000158.1 GCA_018053995.1 Lachnospiraceae bacterium
TGTAAAATGGGACAGCGTAGCGAATGAAATGAGCGGAGGAGCAGACGAAGTCTTCGTTAGGTCCACCAAAAAACACCCTCGAGTAATAATCACTGGGGTTTTTTCTATATTTATTATGAGTACAATTCTTATTGATTATTTATTTAACTTTTTTATTGACATTTAACTTTGGTTTGGTTATATTAACACTATAGAGTTAAAAGGAGGCGGGCCAATGGAGTATATAACAGAAATTCTTGGCATTGAAGTAACTCGCGTGGAGTGGGAACAGGCTAAAACATTGCCATATTTTTTACAGAACAAATATAGTTTTGAGTCTGTCAAACTTGGCGATACAAAGTGCATATTTATAAAACCAATAAGTGAGCTAGAAACCATTAATGTAATAAAAAAACATTTAAAGAGACTGCGTGAGATTTGTGATTGGCTGGTTGTATTTGAACTGGACGCCATTACTCGACAGAGACGAGCTTCGTTCATAGAAGCAAAAGTAGCATTTGTTGTGCCAGACAAACAGATTTATCTGCCTTTCATTGGTGTTCATCTTCAAGAGCGCTGCGACAGAGATGAGGCGATTACTCCAGTTTTAGAAAAGCTTCAGCCTTCCGCGCAGATGCTTCTCTTCGCATTCATAATTGGCAAAAATAAGCCAATGTATCTAAGCGAAATGACAAAGCGATTCCATTTTTCGGCAATGACAATTTCTCGGGCAGCTAACCAACTGACACAAACTGGACTGATTTCAAAACGTAACGACAGAGTACAGAAGTTGCTTGTTTCGGAGCTGACACCACAAGAGCTATATCGGAAATTAAAGCCATATTTGATAAACCCTGTTCGAAAAACCATCTATATCAGCCGCACTGAGATTACCGCAGAAATGTTTCATGCAGGACTCAGTGCACTTGCAGATAGGAGCATGTTGAATCCTCCGATGCCAGAGGTTTGGGGAATGGTGCAATCCGAGAAACTCATTTCTAACGCCGGCGCACATCTAATCGATGCGGAGAAACAGTGTGCACTGGAGTTATGGAAATACGATCCCCGCCTGATCTGCGGAGACGGCAAAGCAGATGCCCTGTCACTGTCGTTTAGCCTGAAGGATATTACGGACGAACGCGTTGAACAAATGTTGGATGATATGTTGAATAAGGTGTGGTAAATGATATTAGGTATTGAAAGCTTCAGACAATGGTTTGCAGATTATGCAGGCCAGTATGTAATCATTGGCGGAACGGCCTGTGATTTATTGTTTAGTGAGGACGGGTTAGCCTTCCGTGCAACCAAAGATATTGATATGGTTCTAATTATAGAAAATCTCACCCCTGCATTTGGTACACGGTTCTGGGAATATATTAGTATAGCAGAGTATGAACATATCAATAAAAGCACTGGAGAACCCCAGTTTTATCGCTTTGCCAACCCGAAAAGTAAAGATTTTCCGTTTATGATAGAGTTGTTTTCACGTCGCAACGATGCAATAACCTTGCCGGAAAATGCAGCTTTAACCCCTCTGCCTTTAGATGAAGAGTTATCAAGCCTCTCCGCAATCTTAATGGATGACGACTATTATCAGCTTTTGCTAGATGGAACTATGTTGATTGATGGTATCCCACTTTTGGATGCAGGACGCCTTATTCCATTTAAAGCAAAAGCATGGCTGGACTTGTCCGCTCGCAGAGAGGCGGGAGAAAATGTGGACAGCAGGAACATAAAAAAACATAAAAATGATGTGTTTCGACTTAGTATATTGCTCACACCTGAGACAAGAATCATTATTCCCGATAGCATTCATGCAGATTTATCAGATTTCCTTTCCGCAATGAAAACTGAATCGGTGGATTTGGAGCAGTTTGGAATTCGTAATCAAGATCAGAAAGAAATTCTTGACAAAATAGCGGCAGCATATATTAAAAAAACGTCTGTATCCTAATAACCAGACTTACATAATGAACCATCCTCTAAGTTATACTTTCGTCGTACATAGAGAAGCCTCAATAAGGATTATCTACATTTCATCAAGATGATATCAAAATAACGATAGAGATAATTTAGATAAATTTAGATAAATTGTGATAGCCACATCAAATAAGGGGTGATACAAGAGAGCGATAGAATAATAATGGGCTGTGTTTCCAGCGCAGCTGGCAGCGCGCCTGACTGGAGGTCAAGAGGGTATCGGGAGATGAATTTAAGAATCGGTATTCACATTTTTCATGCTCATTTTATTTCTGTACATATTACTGTCTGCTTCTGCAAAAAGTTTATCAACGGAAAAAGGGGCACTTTGAAGCGTATATCCGAATGCGATATCCAAATCTATATTGTATGGATTTATGATATTGTACTCTTTCAATAAGTGAAGCATTTCATTATGTTGAATTTCAATTTCTTTTTCCGATACATTTGGTGATACGGAAACAAATTCATCTCCGCCAATTCGAAATACGGCGCTGTTCTTAAACGCTTTGCAAATGATGCGACTTGCATCGGAAATAAGTTTATCACCAACTTCGTGACCCAAGGAGTCGTTGGCTGCTTTTAAATTATTGATATCATAAATTCCTATGCAAAAACTGTCGTGACTCATTTTCAGCATTTCTGACATATAACGCTCATATCCATTTCGGTTTTGGACTCCGGTAAGCGTATCGAGATAGGCCAACTCTTTATAATGCTGCTGTTCCTTGCGGATCAGATAATATGTAATTGACTTTTGCTGAAAATAGAAGATCGTAATATAAATCAAAACACTCAATAAAATCAGTAATGAAAGGGGCATGAATTTGTCTGTCAGCATTTCCTCGATATCATCAGTGGAAAGAATGTAGTACATAAAGTTCAAAAACATTGATATGACAAGAACCAGATACATCTTCCAATACTCCATGATCTGTTGATAAAACGGAGAGACAAATTTATAAAATAGCCCGATTATCAAACTGTAGAGCATAAAGCGAATGATGGTATTGCTATAGTAGGGATAGGGAAAGAAGTCACATAGATGATAGCTGATAAAAACAATCATAAAAAAGATATTTATTGCAGTCAGGCAGTTGAAGATCCAAGGAATGAACCCATTCTTTACAAATGGCTTAAGAACAATAATATGACTTGCAAATAAAAATACATTAAATTTTGCAAGAGAAGTTAAATCATTATTGATATAAAAATAAACACTTGTGAGGATGTCTATTAAAAACACACAAGTGATAACACATATTGTAATGCGCTTTGAATACTTAGGTTTTGCAAGAATAAAAAGCAACAGTACATTCATGATGCTGGAGACGGTTCCTCGAAATAAATCGACACTAAAATCTTGCATAAAGGCTATCTTCCTTAATTGGTTTCATATTTTTACAATTGTCTACAGTTTATCATGATAATCTCAAAACAACAACAGGGATAATCGAGAGAGGTCCAC
>JAGPKJ010000011.1 GCA_018053995.1 Lachnospiraceae bacterium
TGTCCGTTGTACTGCGGCTGTCCGTTGTACTGCGGCTGTCGGTTGTACTGCGGCTGATTATTATACTGAGGCGTACTTGTCTGCTGTTCATTCGACTGCTGTTCATCTGATTCCTGTTCTATCAGTTTTGCTCCGCAAGATGGGCAGAAAACCAAATGATCTTCTATTTCCGCATTACATAATGGACATTTCATATAACTTCACTCCTTAAAGATTAATCAATCAAACTTCTGCATGCATTAATACATGGCTGCAGATAAGCCTGCTCCTACACCGAGTACAAGAAGTATTATCACTAAGACAAGAACTACGATAAACAGGCAGAAATACGATCTTGCAAAATTCTTAAGGTTCTTATTTGCTGTTCCTCCAAAAGCATATATGCAAAGGAATATAAAACCGACGATAGGTATACTGAACAGAAGTTCATATCCGAAATATCCCCACATACTGATGGGTGTATATTCTGCCGGTATCTGCTGAATCTGACCGCCATAATACTGCTGAGGGCCGTTCTGCTGTGGCATTCCCTGCTGCTGCATGCCCTGCTGATATCTCTGCTCATATCCCATCGGTGCACCGTTGTTCTGTGCTGCTCCATCATTCGGCTGCGCTCCGTTATTCATCTGAGCTCCATTATTCTGATTTGCTGCGTTTGAGCCGCTTCCCGGTACTGTCGTATTTGCTCCGCATTCAGGGCAATACAGTGCACCATCTTTTATCTCTGCACCACAATTTGGACACTTCATATCTCACTCACTCTCCACGCCGCGGTAATCTAAACAGCAGCACACCGCGGCATCTGATGTGCGCTGAAATACGTTTAATGGCTTTCCCGACCATACTCGTAAATGTTACCATATCGATTTTATATTATCAACATCATGATCATGGTTTCGAGATAAGATAACCTATAACATCCTTACGCGTTATTATCCCGATGTAATGGCGTTTATCATCTATGACCGGCACAAAATTCTGGTTCATCACCGTTTGGAACAGATCTTCCATGTTCGCATCAGCGTCGACCGGCTTGTTATCCCGTCTTCTCGGAATATCAGTTATCTTTATATCCTCAGCATCTTTCAGTGACAGATCAAACCTGTTCTTTATCTCTATGAGCAGGTCTCCTTCCGTTATCGTCCCGACATATTCACCAGTCTCACGGTCGATCATCGGAACAGCAGAAAACCTGTGATACTCCATCTTTTCTAACACCTGCCTAAGCGATTCATCCGTATATATATATTCCGTCTCACTCTTGGGCTTCAAGAAAAATAAAATATTCATCAGCTGTCATTCTCTCCATACACGATACCTCTGGCAATCTCTGAGGCCTTTTCTTCACCCATAAAACGGGAGATTATCGCAAGCGCAAATGCATGCGCGCACCCGGCTCCACGCGATGTTATGATATTACCATCAGACACGGCTTCCATATCAGTCACAACCTTTGCGCCTTCAAGCTCATTTTCGAATCCCGGATAACAACACGCCCTGCGTCCTTTCAGGATACCCATGTGACCGAAGATCGTAGGTGCCCTGCATATCGCTGCAAGCGGCATATTCTTATCTGCATATTCGCGGATAAGGCTGCACAATTCTCCGCATTTCTCAAGATTGACAGTACCCGGCATGCCTCCTGGCAAAACGAGCATATCAAATGATTCACATTCCTTTTTATCAAACAGCATATCAGTTGTTACTGTTATTTTGTGTGACCCGGTAACTTCTTTCCTTCCAGTGATCGACACAAGCCTTACATCTATCCCTGCTCTTCTGAGCATATCTGCAGGCACGATCGCCTCGGCTTCTTCAAATCCTTCTGCAAAAAACATTCCTATACGTATCATATTCGCCTCTGCTATTCGTTACATTCATCGATTGTTATTACTTTTTCATCAATAAGCGAAAGAAGTGCATCCGCTATATCAGGATCAAACTGCGTACCCCTGTTGTCTTTTATCTCAGATATGATCTTGTCCCTCGACAATCTGCTGCGATAACAACGCCTACTGTTCATCGCGTCAAACGAATCAGCTACGCAGATCAGTCTGCCTATAAATGGTATATCAAGCCCTGATCTACCTGTTGGATATCCGTTTCCATCGTATCTTTCATGATGATAAAGTGCACCATCCCTGATCGATTCGATAGATCTGAAATCCGAAAGGATCGACGCACCATCTGTCGTATGAAGCTTGATGATATCATATTCCTCCGGTGTAAGTTTACCGGGTTTTTTTAATATACTGTCCGGTGTCCTGACTTTCCCGGTATCATGCATCAGTGCTATATAATATATCTGTCTGCATTCATCTGCATTCCTGCCCATTTTCTGTGCTATGAGTTTCGAGTACTCTGCGACACGGCTTGAATGGCCACTCGTACTTGGATCCTTGGCATCAAAGAATTTTGAAAAGACTCCGAATTCCTCGTCTATGATCTGCTCATCGTTCGCCATCTTTTCACTGGCAGCTTTCATTCTCCATTCAATATATATGTAGATGAAGAATACTGCCAGCCATGCGGCCAACAATATGATGATCAATCGAAATGAATCTACCTCAAGCGGATTCTCTTTGAAGTGGTATGTGAGAACAGAATCCGACATATCGAGCGGGTCACCCTTCTGTGTATAAAAGATCGCCCCTATTATCAGATCCTCAGCGTCCTTCTTGTCAGCACTCTGCATATGGCTCTCCGAGGTATTCGGATAGTAGATTATATAATCTCCCGGTGAAAGCGGTATAAGCAGATCACCGCCTACAACCTTGTGCTCAAGCTTTATCCAATCCTCTTTGTATGCTCTTAGATTCAGTGTCTGGACTTTCTCTTGTCCTCCATTCTTCTGGTGGATCTCTACGGTTCCGCACCATGCACTGTTCAGATATACATTCTCTTTTATATTGATCTGCAGATTCCACTGTGTGATATCATACGGCATCAGATTCCTGATAACACAATCGTAAGTATTGCCGACACACGACGGGCTTGTGCCGCCCATCTTTTTGACCCATGAATCAGTCTTTCCTCCACGTTCATGAATATCAAGGCTTACGTACTTGCTGCTTCCCTTCTGAACCATCTCTCTGCTGTTAAAATAATGGATTCTCTCGCCGTCAATAGAAAGTGCAATGATAAGAGCGCCCAGCAGAAGAATCATCACGGTGATAAATCCCTTGCTTTTAGGTTTTTCGGTTGTCTTTTCTACTTTCATATAAATAAAACCCCGCTTATATTATCTGTCCTTTAAAGACATCAACCCGCTCTTCCATTCTACTATCTCTCGGCGTATGATACAAGAATGAAAGAAGGACATCATTATGGAAAGAAGGACATCATTATGGAAATCGAGAGAAAATTTACAGTAAAGACTATGCCGACTGATCTTGACAGATATGATAAACGGCTGATCGAACAGGCTTATCTTTGCACCGAGCCTGTAATCCGTGTACGTCGTGATAATGAAGACTACTACCTTACATGCAAAGGTTCCGGGCTCACAGCACATACTGAACTTGAATTTCCGCTTGATGTGAACTCATATGAGCACATGAAAAAAAAAGCGGATGGAAATGTAATCTCCAAGACCCGCTTTATGATTCCTATTAAAAATCCTGTATTCAGTGAAGGCTTTATTCCCGCACCAGGCTTAAATCTCACTGTAGAACTTGATGTATTTGAGCCGCCGTTCGCTCCGCTGGTCATCGCAGAAGTTGAGTTCCCTGACGCCAAGACATGCAGCGCATATATACCCGAGCTCTGGTTTGACTCAGACGTGAGCAATGAAAAGAAATATCATAATTCATATCTCAGCAGCATTACTTTGTAGGTTTCCCTGTCGATTCACGCTTAAGCAGCATTCCGGGCAGAACGATATATTTGTTTTCACATTTGCCCGCGATTACATCAAGCAATAATCTGACAGCCGTATTGGCTATCTCTCCATCAGGCTGCTTTACAGTCGTAAGCTTTGGGATATAATAATCGCCAAGATCGATCCCATCATATCCTGCAACAGAAACATCTTCCGGAACCTTGAGTCCTGCTTCATAAAGAGCTCTGCAGGCTCCTATCGCCCAGATATCTGCTGCTGCGAATATAGCCGTAAACTTCTCTCCTGATTCCAACAGACGTTTTGTCGTCTGGTATCCATTTTCCATCGAATAATGCTCAATATTCTTATCAACAAACCGTATCAGTTTCTCATTTACCTTAAGACCTGCATCATGATATGCCATCCTGAAACCATCAAGTCTCAGCTGCGCTACTGACGGATCCTCCGATCCTTCTGTTATCATAGCAATGTTTCGATGTCCCAGGCTGAGAAGGTATTCAGTCATCTTCTGACTCTCGATCCGGTCATCAACAGTAACATTGGAAAATAAGAGATTATTCGTCTGTTCCGTCATCCCTATGCCGATCGCGGTAAATACAAACGGGACTTTAAGTTTCCCGAGTCTCTCTTCAAGATGATAAAAGCTGCCTCCGAGGAAGATTATGCCCCTTATCCTCTTCTCTTTCTCGATCTCAAGAGCTACTTTTACACTATCCTCATATGCCTCAACATGGCGAAGCACAAGTGTATACTTTTCCTTCTGCATTTCCTCTTCAATGATCCTGATCATGCCGGAAAAGAACGGATTTGTAATACCCTTGACCAGAACAGCTATACATTTTGCATCTGTTCTCTTTAGATTTCTTGCGCTGTTATTTGGAATAAATCCCGTCTCATCGATCACGTCCATGATCATTTTCTTTGTCTCCGGATTGATATCCGGATGATTATTGATTGCCCTCGATACAGTGCTAACCCCGACCCCGCATGCTTTGGCAATATCTTTTATTGTTGTCTCTTCCATTTTAGCATCACCTTGCGGCGTTCCTTCCCCACATTATTGTCTTATGTATTTATTTCTGCTTTCCAAGTCTTCCGTATATTCTTGTCATCTCATGAATATCCTTTGCAAGTTCAGGTGTACACTGCCCATTCAGCATACGCCATTTCCAGTTATCACCAAGCGTTGAAGGGAAATTTATCCTTGCTTCTTTCCCCAACCCCAGATAATCCTGGACAGGTATTATCGCTGTATCTGCCACACATGAAAGTGCTGTCCTAATAAGTGCCGGCACGATCATATTTCCATTTTTTATACCAAGATATTCTCTGGCAAACGACCTGTCTGCCCTATTCATATCATAATACCATCCGCAAGTTGTGTTATTATCATGCGTTCCAGTATACACGATGCTATTCCTGCCATAATTATGCGGGAGATAATCGCTTTCCTCGCGTGAATCAAATGCGAACTGAAGTATCTTCATCCCCGGATAGCCTGTCTTCTTCACAAGCTTTATCACCGATGGCGTCAGGAATCCAAGATCCTCCGCTATAACTCTGCGCGGTCCCAGTTTCTCCTTCATCGTTCTAAAGAGATCATACCCGGGTCCCTTCTCCCAATGTCCGAATTCAGCAGTGCTGTCACCATAGGGAATAGAATAATACTCGTCAAATCCTCTGAAATGATCTATTCTAAGCACATCATACAGTGAATAACAGTAATCTATCCTTTGCATCCACCATGCATAATCGGTCTTTTTTAGATATTCCCAGTCATAGAGCGGATTGCCCCATAACTGTCCTGTCGATGAAAATGCATCAGGCGGGCATCCCGCCACGGCAATCGGCACACAGTCATCATTAAGCTGAAACATCTCTGGATGTGACCATGTATCAGCACTGTCCGCCGCAACATAGATTGGAATGTCACCTACGATCTCCACGCCGTTCCTGTTTGCATATCCTTTAAGATCCTGCCATTCCACTTCGAACAGATACTGCTGGAATTTATAAAATGTGATCTCATCGTCGTATTTTGCCATAGCATCAGCCATCGCTGCTTTATGACGAAGGCGAAGACCATCTTCCCAACATGCCCAGCTTTCACCCTTATGCGCATTCTTGAGTGCCATATATAACGCATAGTCATCAAGCCAGAATTTATTCTTCCGCGTAAACTCGATAAATTGTTCGTCTTTTTTTATATCACTGCGTTCAAAAGCCTTGCGAAGCATTCTGAATCTGCTCTTATATACCTTCTCATAATCGATATATTCCGGGTCATCTCCAAAATCATATTTTGCACATTCACTCTTCTTGAGCCATCCACGTTTTATAAGGTCTTCCGGGGAAATAAAATATGGATTACCTGCAAATGTAGAAAATGACTGATAAGGAGAGTCGCCATATCCCGTAGGTCCTATCGGGAGAATCTGCCAAAATGACTGTCCGGCTGCTTTCAGAAAGTCAACAAACTCATATGCAGCAGATGACATACATCCTATCCCATACTCTGAAGGTAACGATGCTATTGGAAGAAGAATCCCACTTTTCCTCATTTTATCCCTTTCGTACTCACACTTATTATCATCGCTTGTTGGCAACGATTCCGGTAACGTTTCCGACGTCTACTTCAGCTTAACACATTACCATCCGTTATTCAAGCGATTTTCACATATCTGGAATCGTCTCCCTTCACACATATGGAATCATCTCCCTTAAGGAAGAAAATATCAGATCGGGGCTTACAGATGACGCATCCAAATCTGAAAGTCCGGCTTCACCACTCAGAACAAGTATCCCTTTAAGTCCATTGTTCACCCCTGCCGCCACATCAGTATACAGCCTGTCACCGATCATTGCTGTCTTTTCTTTTTCCGCGCCGGTTCTCTTGATCATATAATCTATTATGTGACCATACGGTTTTCCGATTATCACATCTGGATCGCGTCCCGTTGACGCTTTAATAAATGCCTGTATCGAGCCTGCATCCGGAATGAATCCTGTCTCAGTGGGGCAGTTCAGATCCGGATGAGTTTCAATATATGGCAGTCCTTCTCTCACATAATCACATACCATGCACATCTTTGCATAATCAAGGGATGTGTCAAATGCTGTCACAACAACTTCTGCTCCTTCAGTTACCAGATCAATGCCATCCTCACAGAACTCCTTCGCAAGCATCTCATTTCCCAGAAGAAAGACCTTCTTCCCAGGAAAATTCTCATTAAGGTAATCTACAGTTGCCTGACCTGATGTCACTATCATATCTTCTGATGCATCCATACCCATCCGGTGTAGTTTTGTAACATAAACCTCTGGATTTTTGGACGAGTTATTTGTCAGGAAAATGAAATCCTTCCCCGCACGCTTTACCGCTTTGAAAAAATCCATGGCACCGTCTATCCATTTTTCGCCCAGGTATATCGTGCCATCCATATCAAGCGCAAAAAGGCTGATCCCTGCGATCATGCCATTCGGATCACTATCTATCATATGTCTCATACGACAAACCTTTTCATCTGCTCGATCATATCATTTGACTCGCCAAATACCTTCTCAGGAACAAGTGTCCCCTCATTTGCATGCTTATGCATTACACCGCTTATCGAATAATCAAGCATCTTGCCAACACATTCGTATGTCTGCTGATCTTTGAATACTGAATGATCTGAGCTTTCATACAGATCGCTCATCTTCTGTTCAAATTCGATCCTTGATGACTGTATTGCTGCTGTTGCGCTGCTGTCATTCTCTTCGGCAGCCCGTTCAACAAAAAGAAGCATATATGGATAATTTCCCATGATCTGCATATCAGCAAATGCGATTATCTTTCTCAACGCAAAATAATCTTTTGTGTTACCTGACATCGACGATTTGATCTCAAGTGAAATATATCTTGCCGCATAGTCATACAGAAAAGTGTATAGTCCGATCTTGCTTATAAAATAATGGAAAAGCAGCCCTTTGCTGATCTCTGCTTTCTTCACGATATCATCTGTACTTGCATGTAAATATCCATTCTCAGAAAAAATCTCAAATGATGCATTTATTATGCGATCCTGCTTTTCTTTTTTTAGATCAAAAAATTTCTCATTCATAAAGGATCCTCCGGTTTTTCAGCTTGTTGACTTAATCAGTCGCAGATGTATATTAACACAATAGTATAGGTGTGTCAAAAATAATTATTATGTTTTTATAAACTACTTTTCAATTTGCTTTCGTAGTATTAGAATAGTGCTATACGTCAATCTGAAAGGAGCGATATAATGGCTAAACATAGTTTTGGAAAATTTCTTCTTGTCACCAGCACGATAGCTGCTGCTGCAGTAGGTGCATATTATTATCTTCAGAGTAAGGATGAGACTTCTGACGACGATTTCGGTGATGATGATTTTGATGATGATCTTGAGGATCTTGATGAAACAAACTCTGCTGATCATAAATCTCACAACCGTACATATGTCGATCTGAAAAATGAAGCGATCGAGAAGGCCGGCGAATTCAAAGAAGGTCTTGGAGCCGCGGCTGCAAAAGTCAGTGACAAGATCGTCGGTGAAAAAGAGAAATATGACCGCGAAGGAATCGATGCAGTAAAAAAAGATGTTACCGATGCGGTAAAGAGTACAGCCGGAAAAGTTGAAAAGAAAGCTGAAAAAGCAGGCGGAGAGATCGAGAATTTCTTCGATGATGAACCTGAGAATAATGACAGTAAGTCATGATCTGATCACTTTTATCTAACAGAAAATTCGGACTGATACATCAATTTCGTGATGGTGTCAGCCCGATTTTTTTATATTTTCCAGGCACCTTGAAGACTTTTCAAACCTTTATCAATATCCGTCAGTGAAAGCGGTGCATATCCAAGCAGGATTCTTGCTATATCATCCTTAGGCTGCCCGGATATATAATTATCTTTATTTCCGTATACTCTTATCCCTTTTGCACGCGCGGATTCAACCAGCTCTTCCTCACTTCTCCCTGTTCTGTCCGTAAGGATCATATGTAGTCCTGCGTTTTCACCCGAAACACTGAATTCATTCGTAAATGCCCGCAGACCCCTCTGCATCTCATCGTGTTTCATCTTGTACTTTTTACGCATCTTGTTAAGATAACGTTCAAAATATCCTGCGCTTATGAATTCATTTAATATCGCCTGATCAATACGTGATACAGTTGATGAATAAAACCCGCATCTCTCTTTGTATCTTTCCATCAGACTTTCCGGCAGTACCATATAACTGATACGTATCGCCGGCGCGATCGATTTTGAAAAAGTCCCTATGTATATAACGCTCCCGAATCTGTCAGTTCCCTGAAGTGAAGGGACCGGTCTTCCCTTATATCTGAATTCGCTGTCGTAATCATCTTCGATGATATATCTCGAATCATCTTCCGATGCCCATTTTAATAGTTCAGCACGTCTCGATGCCGGCATTACAAAGCCCATTGGGAACTGATGTGCCGGCATAAGATACACTGTATCTGCCAGGGACTCTCTAAGGTACTGCGTAATGATCCCGTTCTGGTCTATATCGACCGGAGTTACTTTACATCCTATAGACCTGAACATCCTGCATGCACGAATATATGACGGATTTTCCATCGCGATATTTCTATCCTGTCCAATGATCCTTGACAGGAGAAATAAAAGGTAATCATTTCCTGCGCCTATTATAAGCTGTTCCGGTCTGCACCTCACACCGCGTGATCCATGAAGATAACGGCACAGAGTATTTCGAAGTTCCAGATCGCCCTGAGAAGATCCCATCATAAACATTGAATTTCTATCGTCCACCATGATCCCGCGCATTATCTTTTTCCATGTAGCATATGGAAATTCACTCATGTCGGTTGCCATAGGCGAAAAATCAAAAAGCCATTCCTTAGGGATGGCTTTACTTTCTGTGATATATGTTACTTTATTGCCTGACCTGCTGCTGACATCATATATACCATCAAGTCCGCAGACAAAATATCCTTTTTTTTCCTGTGATTCTACATACCCTTCAGAGACAAGCTGAGAATAAGCTTCATCTACTGTAGTACGTGATACCTGAAGAGATGCCGCAAGATTCCTGGCTGACGGGAGCTTCTCACCCGTAAGGATCGCTCCATTCATTATCTCATCCCGAATGCCCCTGTATATCTGAATATAAAGTGGTTCATCTCCATCAAGCTGCAGGCTCAGAGGTAATTCGCGCATATTTTATACCAGACCTTTTTCTTTCATCTTCTTAAGCACTATATCCTTAAGATCACGTGACTTTTCCTTCATTCTGGGATTCGTAGTCTTTGAAGTTATGAGATTGCCGATAAGTTTTGAAGCAATATCATATTTTTCAAATTCAGTTGCAAGTACAGCAATAAGATAATCAACCGTGCTCTCATCCATTCCACACATAGGAAAGCTCTCGGTCTGTCTTGCATTTATAAAGCCTTCCATAGCGTTCTGTAGAAATGAACGTTCTTCCTTCTCATTTGCCGCATACTGCTGCGCATAATCGGCATCATCCTTGTTCAATGATTCACCCTTACTGCGAAGCAGCCACCCGGTCTTAAGGCAGATGTATGCCTTCTCACTTGCCTTCGTCTGCTTTACGATAGCATTGGCCAGTGCAAGCTTATACCTTTCGAGTGCTTCGTCGTATGTGTAGACTGCCCTTTGATCGTTACTCTGAGGTTTAAAGTTCGCGCAGATCTTAGCCTTTACCGCCTTGAACTGACCGTCAGTCATATACTGAAAATATCTGGTGAGCGCTGCATATCCGCAATGCGGGCATGCAACAACATCATATTTCAGTGGATCTACTCCGCTATATTTAGGTCTGAGATCAAGATCTGTACCTATAAGCTTGGCTTTTCCGACTTTAACTGTCTTCGCAGAAATATCATTATCACATATCGGGCATTTATAACCTTTATCAAAAAGGAAGTCCTCTTCCGTGATCTTTGGCTTTACATTTTTCTCAGGATTACCGTCTTTTGCACCATCCAGTGTCTTATCAAAAAGATTCATATCCTCAAGATTTCCAAGACCCAACGAATCAAGTCCTGATAATAGATCTCCCATGTTAAAACCTCCCACATACATAAAATATTTTTTTGCTATATCATAATCCTGATTCTTATGTGGCACTCCAAGCTGCATAAGAATTACTTCTCGTTCTCACTTTGCATTCTGCGGAAGCACGAATGATGATTTAAGTGACACAATCCTGTTAAATACCGGTGCTCCGTCCTTTGAATCCTTACAGTCCACACAGAAATATCCGTTACGCACAAACTGAAAACTGTCATATGATTTCGCATCGCCAAGCATTTTCTCGATTGGACACTGCTTAAGTACTGTCAGTGAATCAGGATTGAGATTAAGGGTTCCGTCTTCATTATACACCCCTTTTTCCTCGTCTATTATATTCTCATATAAACGAATATCCGCTTTCGCACAGTCATCGGCATTAACCCAGTGTATCGTACCTTTGACCTTTCGCCCATCCTGACTGTTACCACCCTTTGTCTCGGGATCGTATGTACAGTGGACTGCCGTGATATTTCCATTCTCATCTTTATCACAGCCGGTGCATTTCACAAAATATGCATGCATCAGACGTACTTCATTACCCGGGAACATCCTGAAATACTTTCTTGGCGGCTCTTCCATAAAATCATCAGCTTCAATATACAGGTTCCTGCCAAATGAAACCTCACGGCTTCCTAATGACTCGTTTTCCAGATTATTCTCTACTGAAAGAACTTCTTTTTGTCCTTCAGGATAATTATCTATGATAAGTTTTATCGGATGAAGCACTGCCATCACACGCGGTCTTGACAGTTTGAGATCCTCTCTTATGCAATACTCGAGCATCGGATACTCAGCTGTTGAATTAGCCTTGGAGATCCCGCACATCTCAACGAATTTCCTGATCGATCCCGGTGTGAATCCACGACGTCTTAGTGCTGCGATCGATACAAGCCTTGGATCATCCCATCCGTCTACAGTACCATCCTCTACAAGCTTCTTGATATATCTTTTGCCTGTGACAACATTCTTTAAATACATCTTGGCAAATTCTATCTGACGCGGAGGATGCGAATATTCGAGTTCTGTCACGACCCAGTTATACAGAGGTCTGTGATCTTCGAATTCAAGTGTGCAAAGTGAATGTGTTATCCCTTCGATCGCATCCTCTATCGGATGAGCAAAATCGTACATAGGATATATGCACCATTTATCACCTGTATTCTGATGTGACATGTGTGCAACACGATAAATGATAGGATCACGCATATTTATATTAGGTGATGTCATATCTATCTTCGCTCGCAGTGTAAGCTCACCGTCTGCGTATTTTCCGTCTCTCATTTCCCGGAAGATCCTGAGATTGTCATCTATGCTTCTCTCGCGGTCAGGATCATTCCTGCCTGGTTCCGTAAGCGTTCCACGGTACTCTCTCATCTGATCTGCGGTAAGCTTTGAAATATATGCCTTACCCTTCATGATAAGTTTTTCTGCGGCTTCATACATCTGATCAAAATAATTGGATGCAAAGAAGATCCTGTCGCCATAGTCAGCGCCAAGCCACGCTACGTCCTTCTTGATCGCTTCAACAAATTCATTCTTTTCTTTTGTCGGATTTGTATCATCAAAGCGAAGATTGAATGTGCCGCCATGAGCTTTTGCAAGTGTAGAATTAAGGATTATGCTCTTTGCATGACCTATATGGAGACATCCGTTAGGTTCCGGCGGAAAACGCGTATGCACGCAGTCGTATACTCCTTCGGCAAGATCTTTTTCGATCTCATCCTCAATAAAATTATGTGTCAGTGAATTCAGGTTCTCCTCTTCACTTGAAATATCCGTATTTTCACCGGGTTCGCTCATACAAATGACTCCTTCTGAAATATTATTTAAATGCAGGTGTAATAATCTCACTGTGCGATCTGATTCTTTCTTCTATCACTTATGTCATATCAGTGATGGAAAAGCCTTATTCCGTTAAAGCACATTACCATATCATATTTGTCACAGGCTTCTATTACATTATCATCTCTAATCGATCCGCCGGGCTGAGCCACATATTTTGCACCGCTCTTGTGGGCACGCTCGATATTATCTCCAAACGGGAAGAATGCATCAGAACCAAGTGCTACATCCGTTAATCCCTTTAACCATTCTTTCTTCTCATCTTCTGTGAAAACATTAGGTTTTTCTGCGAAAAACATCTGCCATGTGCCATCTGCAAGAAGGTCAGCAGACTCATCTCCTGTATAGAGGTCTATCGAATTATCAACATCTGCACGCCCTATATCGTCTCTGAACTTAAGTGCCTGAACCTGCGGAGAATAACGAAGATACCACTTATCTGCCTTAGAACCTGCAAGCCTTGTGCAATGGATTCTCGACTGCTGTCCGGCGCCAATGCCTATAGCCTGTCCGCCTTTAACGTAGCATACCGAATTAGACTGCGTATATTTCAGTGTTATCAGGGAAATAAGAAGATCCTTCTTCGCGCTGTCCGGCAGATTCTTATTCTTTGTGACAATATTTTCAAGGATCGAAGTATCCAGCTTGACTTCATTTCGTCCCTGTTCAAAAGTAACTCCGTATACCTGCTTATGCTCTATAGGTGCGGGTCTGTATGCCGGATCTATCTGAATTATATTATAATTGCCTTTTTTCTTTGACTTCAGTATATCAAGTGCTTCCGGATCGTAATCCGGAGCGATAATGCCATCTGAGACCTCGTGCTTTATGAGCATTGCCGTTTCCTTATCACATTTATCAGAAAGTGAGATGAAATCTCCAAATGAAGACATGCGGTCTGCTCCGCGCGCACGGGCATATGCACTTGCAAGCTCTGAGAGCGGTGCGTCCTTATCAACACGGTTCACCTTTCTGTCAATATCTGATAGTTCATAACCTACAGCTGCTCCTGCAGGAGAGACATGCTTGAATGATGTCGCTGCCGGCAGTCCGGTAGCTTCCTTAAGTTCTTTTACGAGTTGATACCCATTGAGAGCATCGAGAAAATTGATATATCCAGGTCTGCCATTAATTACCGTGACCGGAAGATCGGATTCATCATCCATAAATATCCTTGATGGTTTCTGGTTCGGATTGCATCCATACTTAAGTTGTAATTCTTTCATTTCTAGCCTCCTGTGATGCTCAAAACTCTGCTCTGTTGTCTCTATTCCTGCTGTTGCTGCTATTCCTGCTATTCCTGATATTCCTATTGTTCTTTCTTCTCACGCATGTTCATGCATTCTTGTTTTTTATCCGTGATTCCACATTCCCTGTTTCAAGATCGATATATCTGACAAAAAGTGATACCTTATTGTCTTCATTAAGACTGTTCCATACAGTTTCCGTCAATTCATCGATACTGCCGTCACATGACACGCGTGTCGGTTCTCCTTCAAAACTCGGAAGCGGATTTCCATCATCCGTATATGTATGGATGAAATGACCTTCTCCAACCTTTGGATTCTCATAAGAAAAAGTAAATCGGCTGCATGATGAAGGATCTCCGTCTGCGCTCTTGAGTATTGATATCTCATAATCGAAGTTATTCTTTTCTTTTTTTATCACTGCGGATACGCGAGGCGTGAAATTCGGCTCATCCGGTTCGAACTTGCGGCTTCTGAGTGCCATTTCAAATGAAAGACCCTTTTCAAGCCCTTCATATATCGTGTCAGTCTGATCTCCATTTGTCACTATAGTGCTGCTGCCAAAAACACGTACAGGCGCATATATTATCAGACTTGGATCTGTAAGCTTGCTCGGATCGAATGCCTGCGTCCTGATTCCGTCTCCATCTGTCACAAAAACTCTGTTTCTGCTGTTAACGCTTCGTCCCATGATAAAGTAGACCGCTATCGCATTCTTACCGTCACTGCTTCTTCCAATCATCAGACCTCTTCCTGGATATACGCTTTTTGACAGTTCCTGGGCAAATGACACTATTTTCATGTTTCTTTCCTCCACTCTTCATCTCGTTTTCTTCATCCTGAACGATTCCATTATCAACATATTTCTTTTCAAACGAATCCTTTGGCATAGGCTTGTCTATATAGTATCCCTGAACAAGCCTTACATTCATGTCTTCCAGTATCTTAAACTGGTCTTCCATCTCAATACCTTCTACGCATATACGTTTATCTATCGTATTGCCCAGATCTGAGACCATTCTGATAAATGACTGTGAATACGAATCAGAAGAAAGATCTCTTACAAAGCTCTGATCGACCTTGATAACATCTAACGGTATCTCTCTTATATGATTCAGCGAAGAATATCCCGTGCCAAAATCATCGAGTGCGATACGTACCCCTGTCTCACGAATCTTTTCCAGAATATCGTGCATCCTTGACATATCATTGATTGCAAGGCTCTCCGTAACCTCAAGAGTCAGGTTTCCGGGTTTTAATTGTGTTTCTCTCAACGCACTCATGACTTTATCTACTATATCCGACTGAAGCAGCTGAACTACTGACAGATTGACGTTGACTTTATATCCCGGATGTCCGTTTTCATTCCATCTGTGACATGCCTTACATGCCTCATTCAGTACATAGTCACCTATCGGATTGATAAGTCCAAGATATTCAGCAAGTGGAATAAAATCCGCCGGTCCTATAAATCCAAGTTTGGGACTGTTCCATCTTATGAGAGCTTCAGCTCCAGAACACGGTCTTCCTTCAAGCTGCATATCGATTATCGGCTGATAATAGACTTCAAACTGTCTGCAGTCATCTTCCACCGCTTCACGCATATATTTTTCCATGTCAAGACGTCTGCTTGATGTAGTCTTTTCTGAACCGCTATATCGCGTTATACGATTCTTTCCTGATTTCTTTGATTCGTACATTGCGATATCTGCTTTTTTGATAAGCTCCTGCACATCCGTTCCGCTTTCCGGGAAATGAACAACTCCCATACTCATCGTGCAGTAATAATCCGCATCCTTTATGAACCACGGTTTGTTAAAAATAGATTTTATTTCATCAAGGATACGGCTTTCTTCTGTATAGTATTCCGGCGGTATTATTATGACAAATTCATCGCCGCCCATTCTGTAGCATGTGTTATTTATTCCTTCGATTCCGTGAATGCTCTTAGCTATAGAACGTAAGAGTAAATCTCCGTTCTGGTGTCCGAGTCCGTCATTGATATGTTTAAAATCATCAAGATCCATATACAGGAGCGTACCGGCAACACCATTTGATCTTGCATAATCAACATATTTTGCAAGATCTCGTTCGCAGCACATACGATTAAACAACCCTGTAAGGAAATCTGTATATGCCTGCTGTTCAATTCGCTTCTGATATTGTTTTTTCTCAGTCTCGTCGTGGATTGAGCAAAGCAGCGCAGGCTTATTCGTATCGCTTATCCACGCAAGTTTTGCATAAGCAAGTTCATACCACTGATGTTTCTTTGCATACTCGACTTCGATGCAGCCGGATGTTGAATCAGCAGGAATGTTCTTTTCAAAGAGATCGTACAGCGTACCATCCCTGACTTCCTGAGCAAAATCTTTTTGAAGCATATTATTTGAAAACAGTATCGAACCATCATTCAGGTTACGCACATATATCGCGTTTCCGATAAAGCACAGTACCGAATCCTGAAACTCTTCTGTCATCTTCAGCGAATCATTTTTTATCTGCAGGTTGACAAGCGCCTGCATAACTGTCGCTGCATACCTCATCAGCTGTATCTCATCGACGCTCCATGTATGGATACGTCTTGTTTCCTCAAAACAGATATACATGCCGATAACACTGTCACTTATCGATCTTATATTTATTGGAAGTACGATAAGAGCTTTGATACCATAATCTCTGCAGTATCTCGTTGTCTCTTCGTCAGCTCTGCGTCCCTCATTATATGTCATGACCTGATCTGTATATAGGAATGGAAGCCGCTTTATATTAAGCGTATGATCAAACAGAGAGACAGTCCCGCTTGCACAGTACTGCGCGATGACGTCCATCTGCTCTCTGTCTCCGTTATGTATCTTATATACCTGAGCACTGCTTATATCGAGGGTTACTGCTGCATATCGTAACAGCTTATTCATAAGCGTCACAATGTCTTCATCGCTGTCAAGAACCTGGAGCATATCCGTAAGAGCCTGATATTTCCGATCTTTCTTCTCACATTCTTCATCCTGCGGATCACCGTATGATTCACTATACGGAGCCGCTTTTACAGTATATCCGTCAGAATTCTGTACTGCTGAGATATAACCTGCAAAACCGCAGAGCAGATCGAGTGATCGTATAAAAGATTCCTGGCTTAAGTATCTTGAGAATCCGCCAACTGCTTCTTTTGCAAATCCTTCAGTATCAGGATCACTGACAGCAGCCTGAAGTATCCATACAAGACTGCATTTTCCACTCTGGGTACGTACAACAACCGCACCGTATTTTATATCCGGAACATCAGTATCTTCTATCGCTTCGTCTTCAAGATTTCCACTTGAAACGCGCTCATACAGACGGGATATATCAGATTCAGTAATATGCTGTGAGAATTTGGTCAGGTCGCTGCTGCTGCCCGAAGGCACCGTACATGCTCTTCCTTCGGAATTAAAGCAGACTGCGCAGACTCCAATAAGCCTGCAGAAATTATCCTGAAAATTCTGCAGTATCCTTTCATCTGTTGAATTGACTAAAGTAGAATTTAATTCCATTACATCTTTACCATCCCGACCTGGCTTTATTATTCAAAATGTATCCGCCTATTTGTCCTCGTTCTCCACGCTGTAGTTAGGTGCTTCTTTTGTGATGTGAATATCATGAGGATGGCTCTCTCTGAGTGATGCAGACGTGATCTTTACGAAACGTCCTTTATCCTGAAGCTCTTTGATATTCTGTGTGCCACAGTATCCCATACCGGATCTGATTCCTCCGATAAGCTGAAATACTGTATCTTCAACAGATCCCTTGAATGCAACACGTCCTTCAACACCTTCTGGAACAAGTTTCTTTGCATCTGACTGGAAATAACGATCTTTACTGCCGTTTTCCATTGCCGGGATTGATCCCATGCCTCTGTATACCTTATATTTTCTTCCCTGATAAAGTTCTATCGTACCCGGGCTCTCTTCACATCCGGCAAATATGCTTCCCATCATACATACATTTCCGCCGGCTGCTATCGCCTTTGTCATATCTCCCGAAAACTTGATACCGCCATCCGCGATTATTGGGATACCGCTCTCTTTAGCTACAGAATATGCATTCATTATCGCTGTTATCTGTGGTACACCAACACCTGATATGATACGTGTTGTGCATATTGAACCAGGACCAATCCCGACCTTTACCGCGTCAGCTCCTGCATCTATAAGTGCTTTTGTACCTTCCGCTGTAGCAACATTTCCCGCTATAACCTGAAGATCCGGAAATTTTTCTTTTATCATGCGCAGACATTTCAGTACATTCTCTGAATGCCCGTGTGCTGAATCAAGTACGACCACGTCCACCTTGGCATCTATGAGTGCTGATACCCTGTCAAGAACATTGGCTGTAATGCCGACTCCTGCTCCGCAGAGCAAGCGTCCCTGACTGTCTTTCGCTGCGAGCGGATATTTTATCGTCTTTTCGATATCTTTTATCGTTATAAGTCCGACAAGATTAAAATTATCATCGACAAGCGGTAATTTCTCTTTTCTCGCCTTAGCAAGTATAGCCTTTGCTTCCTCAAGTGTTATCCCGGCTTTTGCTGTAATAAGACCTTCAGATGTCATTGATTCTTTTATTTTCTTGGAATAATCTGTTTCAAATTTCAGATCACGGTTAGTGATGATTCCAACAAGCTTTTTGCCTTCAGTTATAGGAACTCCGGAAATTTTAAATTTAGACATGAGAGCTTCAGCATCTGCAAGCGTATGTTCAGGAGAAAGTGAAAAAGGATCAGTGATGACTCCATTCTCCGATCTCTTTACCTTGTCAACTTCTTCAGCCTGAGCTTCAATTGACATATTTTTGTGAATGATTCCGATGCCGCCCTGTCTTGCCATAGCGATTGCCATACTATGCTCAGTTACCGTATCCATGCCAGCGCTCATCATCGGAATATTCAGCTTAATAGATTTCGTTAGATGTGTTGTCAGATCTACCTGATTGGGAATCACCTTTGAATAAGCCGGAACGAGCAGAACATCATCAAAAGTAATACCGTCCTGTATTATCTGTGCCATTTAGACCTCCTCTTTTCAGTCAGTGAATACTTTACGCGGAGCCGCATTTTTCAGAGCTTTAACAAGTTCCTCATTCGGTTCCAGGATAATCTTAGAATCCCCGTTATAATACATCGCATAACGTTTTTCAGGCTGAGATGATATGCTTGAACTATAATCACTTTCCTTTACTGAACGTTTTCTGTAGTCATCCAAATGATAGGAATTAACAGGTGCGAAGATTTCCATTTTATCAATATCAAATGTGCAGACCGATTTACGGCTGCTCTTATCAAATATCTTATCTATAGAAAGTTCCTTGGAGCAATATGAATACTCATATTCTATATTGATTCTCCGGTGTATAAACCAGCACAAAAAACCCGTGCCAAGCGCGAGCAGCAAAAAATACATCAAATTTGGCACAATGCCGATCATGCAGAAAAATATCGTCATAAGAAGAAAGAGAAAATAAAGAAATCTCATCAGTACAGATGGTTTGCGTGAAACCATGCATTCCACAAAAGTCTCATCATACATATCTCATACTCCATTTCAGACAAATATAATATTGAAGAAAAAGTGAAGTTGAAAAGAAAGAAAAGCATAAAAAAGCGCTCTACAACATACTAAATCAATACTTCATTTTTTTCAAGCAATTTAGGGCATCCTTGGTAGATGCATCATACTATGATAATGAAATAAATGTGTGTCCGATTTGTGATAATTATATTAAATAACCTCTAAATCAATTGACTTGACATACAAAGTGAAGTATCATTCACGTATTCTTAAGGCAAATATCACAAAAAAAGAGGACAAAAATGGCTATACGTGATGAAATAAGAGAACAGACACAGAAAACAAAAGAAATGACACGTAAAGAAAAGCTTGGGTACTTCTGGATGTACTACAAAGTCCCTTTTCTCGCCACTATAATCGGCATCATCGTACTTATAAGCTGCATACATAGCGCAATGACACATAAAGATGATGCGTTATGTGCTATGCTCATAAATGCAGATTCCTCAGCAATGCCAACAACCACTATTGATACCTGGGATAAAGATCTTTCTTCCCAGCTTGGTATTGATACATCAAAATACCAGATATACATAGATTATTCAACTTCTCTATCTTTATATAGTAATGATCAGTATGCCCTTTCAAATACAGAAAAATTTGCTGCGATGTGTGCTGCCAACCAGATTGATGATGTTATCTGCGATGATACGATGTTTGAATATTATGCGCAGTTTCAATATTATAAAGACCTTAGTACAGTTCTTACAAAGGACGAACTTGCAAAATACGAAGGTCAGATCTACTACACAGACAAAAGTACCTTTGATAATACAGATGCAGAGAATTTTGATGCCAGTGAGATAACCGACAGGAAGATCGACCATCATGATCCATCTACAATGAAAGACCCCGTCGCTGTTGGAATCTATGTGACTGATTCAAGCAAGATAAAAGATTCCAAGTGTTATGATTACCTGGCGGCAGCCAAGACTCAGTTTCAAGGGCAGCAGAGCGAGGCTGTTCTCGGTATCTCCGCAACGACATTGCACCCTGAGGCTTCTATTACATTCCTAAAATATATCATGGACTAGCTTCATTTATTTGCAATTTGTTTATTCATGATTTAATTATCGCTTCATGTGATTTTACCGTTGCATCGAACTATCTATTCAACAGCTCTTCAAGTATCTGGCTTACTGACGCAGGATCTACTTTTCCATGAGTCTCCTTCATCATCTGTCCAACGAGAAATCCTATCGCTTTCTTCTTTCCGGCTTCATAATCAGCGACTGACTGTGGATTGTCTGAGATTATCTTCTCAGCCGCTGTCTTTATCGCACCATCATCTTCCACCGTCTCAAGTCCATTTTCCTTAACATAGACTTCCGGATCGATATCATCAGAAAATATCTTTTCAAATACCGTCTTTGCGACTGAACTGTTGATCTTCTTTGCCGATGTGAGTTCAACAAGTGCCGCGAGATGTTCCGGTGAAAATCTAAGATCTTCCGGATCCGTCTCAGTCTCCTTCATAAGACGCATTGTTTCACTCATAAGCCAGTTTGAGACAAGTTTTGGCTTTCCACATATCGCCGCTGCCGCCTCAAATAGATCCGCAAGGTGTTTTGATGAGGTCAATTGTTCTATATCATATTCCGGAAGATCATATTCTTTCGCGTATCTCTCTTCCTTTTCTTCTCTGAATTCAGGCTGGTGTCCCCTTATCTCATCAATCATATCATCTGTTACGCGTACAGGCGGAATGTCCGGATCCGGGAAATACCTGTAATCCTTGGCATCTTCTTTGCTTCGCATCGGATATGAGCATCCTTTATTATCATCCCATCTGCGTGTTTCCTGGACAACCTGCTCTCCTGATTCGATAAGGTCTTCCTGTCTTCCGCTCTCATATTCTATAGCACGTGTTATTGCTTTGAATGAACTTAGATTCTTCATCTCGGCACGTGTTCCAAGTGCTTCTCCATGCTTATGAACAGAAAGATTCACATCTGCTCTCATCGAGCCTTCCTGCAGTTTGCAGTCTGAGACACCCAGATACTGAGCCGTTGTCCTTATCTTCTCCAGATAAGCTATGACTTCTTCTGCGTTCCGCATATCCGGTTCCGACACTATCTCGATAAGCGGTACACCTGATCTGTTGTAATCTACAAGTGTTATATCATTCACATCATCATGGATAAGTTTGCCTGCATCTTCTTCCATATGCATCTCGTGGATTCTGACACGCTTATCTCCGGCTTTTGTCTTGATCTCAACACTTCCATTTCGACATATAGGCAGATAGAGTTGTGATATCTGATAGTTTTGCGGATTATCCGGATAGAAATAATTCTTTCTGTCAAATCGCCCGTATCTTGTTATCTCACAATCTGTTGCCAGTCCCATGGCAATGGCGTATTCAAGGACTTTTTTATTTAACACGGGAAGGGATCCCGGCATTCCGGTACATACCGGACAAGTATGTGAATTAGGGGTACCGCCGAATTTTGTGGAACACCCGCAAAATATCTTTGTCGCAGTTGCAAGTTCGATATGAACTTCAAGTCCCAGGACTATCTCGTAATCTTCTTCAGACATTCTGTGCCTCCCCTATCGGTGCTGTGCCGGCTGCTGCCACAGCTCCGCCATCTGATGGACTGCATGCTGATGCACTTCCTGCGTCGCCTGCTTTAGTGCTTCCTGCTGATACACTTCCTGCGTTGCCTGCTTTAGTGCTTCCTGACGAATATATGCTCTCCCATGTGTAAGCAGCTCTGATCAGAGTCTTCTCAGAATAGCAGTTTCCTGTGAACTGAACTCCTATAGGAAGCCCCTCTGCGTCTCTGCCACACGGCAGACTTATTGCCGGAAGTCCGGCAAGATTAGCCGGTACGGTATATATGTCTCCAAGATACATCTGCATTGGGTCTGTAAGGCTCGTCCCCATTTCAGGTGCAGTTGTAGGGGCTACCGGGCCAAGTATCATATCATATTTTGTAAATGCATCATCAAACGCTTTCTTTATCATTGTCCTGACTTTAAGCGCTTTCAGATAATACGCGTCATAATATCCGGAGCTAAGCACAAATGAGCCTATCATGATACGACGCTCGACTTCTGCTCCAAATCCCTCCGATCGTGTGCGCTTATACATATCGTGAAGTCCATTGTATCCCTTTGCTCTAAAGCCATATTTTACACCATCAAAACGCTCAAGATTTGAGCTCGCTTCAGCATCGGCGATCGTATAATATGTGGGAATGTCATATTCTGTAAGTCCAAGATCAAAATGTTCTACTATTGCTCCCATTTTTTCAAGTTCTTTAGCTGTGTTCAAAACGGCATCCGCAACTTCTTTCTGTAGGCCTTTCGTAAAATAGTCGTCTGGAATTCCTATCTTCAGTCCCTTTACGTCTGTCACAAGTGCTGATGTAAAATCGGTATCTTTTCTGTCAAGTGATGTACCGTCGGCTTTATCATATCCCGCGATCAATTCAAGTACGGCTGCACAATCCTCGACATTTCTTGTGAGTGGTCCTATCTGATCAAGTGACGAACCATATGCTATAAGACCGTACCTTGAAACTGTACCATATGTCGGTTTCATTCCTACAACACCGCAATATGACGCAGGCTGTCTTATAGAGCCGCCTGTATCTGATCCAAGTGCGTATCCGCACTCACCTAAAGCTGTAGCAGCAGCAGATCCGCCTGATGAGCCGCCCGGTACATGCTCTGGATTCACCGGATTTTTCGTCGGGCCATACGTCGACGTTTCTGTCGTTGAGCCCATCGCAAATTCGTCCATATTTGTCTTGCCAAGTATCACTGCCCCTGCATTTTTAAGTCTGTCTACTGCAAACGCATCAAATGTGGGTTCAAATCCAGTGAGTATCTTTGACGCACAAGTCGTCGCCATGCCTTTTGTGCAAAGGTTATCTTTAAGTGCGATCGGTACGCCTGCAAGCGGATATGACTGCATCTTCTGTACATTACTGCCATTATTTCCCGCGCTTTGACTGCTTGTGACTTCCATGTTGTCCATGCAGGCAGTTCCCCTATAATCATCTATTCCGCCAACGCATGCCGGTTCGTATATGCTTCCATCATCTATCTTCTTTTGGACTTCTTCTGCACTTTTCAGCGCGCCTTCTTCGTCCAATGTAATGTAACAGTTATAGTCCTTTTCTTTTGCATGTATCCTGTCTATCACAGCTTTCGTCGCCTCTACAGCTGATACTTTTCCGTCCTTTATTTCCCTGCCAAGCTCACAGGCGCCCATATCTACTAATTCCATATTTTGCTCCATTTCCAGCTGCTGCTTTCATCAGTATCAAAATGTCTTAGGTACAGACAGCATCTGATCCTGCACCTCAGGTGCATTTGCAAGTGTTTCTTCATGTCCATCGCTATTTGTCACCTCGTCCTCACGAAATGCAGTCGGATTATTCATAACGTGCGTGAGCGGTTCTACGCCATCTGTATCAAGTTCACCAAGCTTGTCGATATAATCGAGCATTTCCGCTATATCAGCTTTTGCCTTTTCCTTCTCATCCCCTGTTATCTCAAGTTTTGAAAGGATTCCAACATAATCAACGGTTTCATCCGAAATTTCATGCTTCATAAGACATTCCGCCTTTCCTGCTTTTACTACATTGCCGCTTCTGCTGCTTCGGCTGCTTCAGTTGCTTCTACTGCTTCGGCTGCTTCGGCTGCTTCAGTTGCTATCCCGTGACATCCGCACTGTGCTACTCGTACATCATATTTTTATCAGACTTTCATTAGGCATATCCGTTGCAGCTTTTTCACAGCTGCATATTGCATGTGCTGATATTCTCTTCAGATAATACAGTATATATGGACAGATCTTCGAATTATACTGTATTTATTGTTGCCTTTCGAACGGTCACTTTTTTGAATACAGTACTCTGAAAAAAGCATCTCCTGTATACTGCTTTTTTTTGCTTATCAAGGGGGTCATCCCCTGTAAAATGCAGTATATGTAACTTATCCATTCAAATAATACTGCATCATAACTGATGTTTTAGTCAATGCACCCCTTATGTCACTCCTAAAATGCAGTATACGTGTCAATTATTATTCTATATACTGTACATATTTTGCTGATGCATTTTACAAGCGTAAAAAATACAGTATTCATGAATAAAATGTGTATTTTTACTGCATTTCGTCACTCTAAATATATCTGTCTTTTAGTCCCGAACCTTGATGTGAACTTCGCGGAGCTGATGCTCCGTCACATCATTCGGTGCGCCGCACATAAGGTCTTCAGCTGCACTGTTCATCGGAAATGCGATAACTTCGCGAATATTCTCTTCGCCGCGCAGTAACATTATCATGCGGTCAACGCCCGGTGCCATTCCGGCATGAGGCGGTGCTCCGAACTGGAATGCCTGATAGAGTGCTCCGAACTTCGCTTTTAATGTCTCCTCATCATATCCGGCGATTGCAAATGCCTTCTTCATTATCTCTATATCATGATTGCGGACAGCACCAGATGAAAGCTCAATGCCATTGCATACGATATCGTACTGATATGCAAGTATGTCATACGGATTCTCGGCATCAAGAGCCTCAAGACCTCCCTGCGGCATCGAGAAGGGATTGTGCATAAATCCGGGTTTCTTCGTCTCCGGATCTTCCTCATACATTGGAAAATCAGAGACGTAACAGAACCTGAATGAATTCTTTTCGCACAGATCAAGGCGTGCTGCTATCTCATTTCTGAGATGCCCGGCGTACTCTGCCGCCTGCTTTTCCTTATCTGCGATAAAGAAGATCGTATCGCCTGCCTTCAGGTTCGCAAGAGATACAAGCTCTGCCTTGAGCGGCTCAGGGATAAACTTGTCTATCGGACCGCGATAGCTCATATCGTCCATTACTTCAAGATACCCAAGTCCGCCCATACCCATATCCGTCGCAAATTTCAGAAGCTTTTCATGAAAACCTTTTGACATCTGCTGATGCACATTGATCGCTCTGACAGTCCTTCCGATAAATGGCTTGAACGTGCACTGTGTAAAGAATTCTGAAAGATCTATGATACGCAGCGGATTGCGAAGGTCCGGCTTATCGCTGCCGAATTCAAGCATTGCCTGTCTATAAGGTATTACAGGGTAAGGAGCTTTGGTAACAGTATATCCTTCAGGTGCGAATTTATCAAAAGCCGCCGTAAGCACTTCTTCGCCAACTCTGAACACGTCTTCCTGCGTTGCGTAGCTCATCTCGAAATCAAGCTGATAGAACTCACCCGGAGACCTGTCCGCACGCGCATCCTCATCGCGGAAACATGGCGCTATCTGAAAATATTTATCGAATCCGGACACCATCAGAAGCTGCTTATATTGCTGTGGTGCCTGCGGAAGCGCGTAAAATTTTCCTTTATATTTACGTGAAGGAACGATATAGTCCCTCGCGCCTTCCGGTGACGAAGCGCACAGGATCGGGGTCTGCAGTTCGACAAAACCCATGTCACTCATTTTCCATCTGAGAAATGAAATCACTTGTGAACGGAAAAGTATCGCATCCTTCACTTTTTTATTTCTGAGATCAAGGTATCTGTACTTGAGACGAACATCTTCCCTGATCTCCTTTGAAGTCTGTATCTCAAACGGAAGCTGGTCATAGACCTTGCCCAATATATTGATTTTCTCCGCCGCCAGCTCTATCGTCCCGGTCATGATCTTCGGGTTATATGTATCTTCATCACGCTTTTCAATCTTGCCCTCAACTGAAATGCTCTGCTCCTTTTGAATTCCGTCAAGAAGATTGTCATGGCGGATAACGACCTGAAGCGTTCCATACTGGTCGCGTAAATCGATAAATGAAACGCCGCCGTGATCGCGGATGTTCTCGACCCAGCCTGCTGCCCTTACCGTGCTTCCGATCTGATCGTCTGAAAGTTCAGCGACCGTGTGCGTGCGATACCTGTTTTCGATGTGCATTGTCATTCTCCTTCTGCAGCCGATCCTAAATATGATGCTGCCTGACCATCAGGTTGATGTATTCCGGAGCGCATATTTTTATAGACACAAAAAGTCCCGGAATACATTTCTGTATCCCGGGACGGATAATCTTTAGTTCATATCCGCGGTACCACCCGCTTTGACAGACCGACATCTCAAGCAAGATGTTTGACCGCTCTGTCCACTCTCTGCATGTAACGTATGTAGTACGTATCACCCTACTAGGTTTCAGGTGATCTGCTCCGGAGTGTTCCCATCTCTGTTTCCAACGTGCGGCACTCTCAGTCGGTGATGCCGCCTTCCTGTCGTATTCCGCAGAAAGAGTCTCCTTCAATGCATTTGTTATTTGAAATATTAGAACAAAATATATCACCGTAAATAAAATGCCGCAACAGTTGTACTTAAATAAATACAATCTCTAACCAGTAAACCGTCTATACCATATGTATTGTGCGCTATATCGCTTATGATTTTCTTCTAACGCATCTGATATTTAATTCATGTCTTCAATCACTAGACATATCATTTCTACGTATATCGGTATTATTCAAGCACCGGCTGTGACTGCAGTTCTATGGTATCCAACCTCTTTCGTCCTATCTGCAACCTTTACGATATCCTCAGATCTTCTTCATCCTGTCGACAGCTTTCACTGTATTCTCGTAACTTCCAAATGCGGTCAGGCGGAAATATGATTCTCCGCTCGGTCCGAAACCAGAACCCGGTGTTCCGACTATATGATACTTATCGAGAAGCAGGTCAAAGAATTCCCAGCTTGTAAGCCCGTTCGGAGCTTTCATCCACACATAAGGTGAATTTACACCGCCGTATACCTCATAGCCCGCAGCCTGCAGACCATCATAGATGTATGAGGCATTACGCTTATAGAAGCCTACCAGCTCCTTTATCTCTTTCTTGCCCTGTTCCGTATAGATTGCTTCGCCCGCACGCTGCTGGATGTATGGTGCGCCATTGAACTTTGTACCATGACGTCTTGCCCACAGCGGATTGAGCGCTACGCCGCCTGCCTTAAGATCTGTCGGAACTACAGTATATCCAAGACGAACGCCAGTGAATCCTGCATTTTTTGAAAATGATCTGATCTCTATCGCGCATGTACGCGCGCCTGCACATTCATATATGCTGTGCGGCACATCGTCATCCGATATATATGCTTCATAAGCGGCGTCAAATATGATCACACTGCCGTTTTTATTTGCATAATCGACCCATGTCTGAAGCTGCGGTTTCGTAAGCGCCATGCCGGTCGGATTGTTCGGTGAGCACAGATATATGATATCCGGCACTTCCTTCGGAAGCTCCGGAACAAATCCATTGCCAGATGTGCATGGCATATAGATAACATTGCTCCACTTCCCAGTCTTCTCGTCGTATGTGCCAGTCCTGCCAGCCATAACGTTCGAATCGACATAGACCGGATAGACCGGGTCGCAGACAGCTATACGGCAGTCTTCACTGAATATCTCCTGTATATTTCCCGAGTCGCTCTTTGCGCCATCAGAAACAAATACTTCATCCGGACTTACATCACAGCCGCGCGCTTTAAAGTCATTTTCTGCTATCGCATTTCTCAGAAAATCATAACCCTTATCAGGTGTATATCCCTTGAATGTCTCTATGCTGCCCATCTCATCTACGGCTTTGTGAAGTGCCGCGAGCACTGATGGTGTAAGAGGCTGCGTAACATCACCGATACCCATGCGGATGATATCGTTCTTATTTTCCGGATGCTCATCCATGTAAGCATTGACTTTCTTTCCTATAGTCGAGAACAGATAGCTTCCCGGAAGTTTCAGATAATTTTCATTTGCATGTGCCATGATTAGCCTCCTCAGGTGTATGCGCCACGCGCTGATTCACATACTCTGCCACATATAACGTCGGCAGGAATCTGCGCCATATCTCCAGTTCGATTTTATGTAGATGATACGGCAAATAAAAGACGATTGCAAGGCTTTCACGGATGCCAAGACTATTTACTTTCTTCTGATCACAACATTTCCGCTGCATTCCATCACCGGGTTATCATGTATGATCTCGCCAACGCTGTCCACCGTTATAGTTCCTGACTTTGGATTCTTTATCGATAAGACATCTCCCTTAATGTCCGCCTCAACATCAGAATATTCAAATGCAAGATCCGTCTCTTCCATCGTACAGTTTATAAGCTTCAGATTTTTGCAGTAGCATAGCGGCTGCGTACCTGTGATCCTACAGTTTACAAGAGTCAGTCCATCTGAGAACCATGCAAGATATTCTCCCTTTATAACGCTGTCTCTCACAGTCACATTTCTGCTATGCCAAAACGCATCTTTTGTATCAAGTTCGCAATTATCTATCGTCAGATTTTCCATATATTGAAATGAATACTTGCCTTTCATTTTCACATTTTCAAGTCTGACATCTCTGCTATCAAGAAAGATATATTCTGAAGTGATCTCCGAATCTGTAAGCGTGATATCGCTGCACTTCCATCCAAATTCCTGAGAGGATATGCTGCTCTTACTTATTACGATATCATTACACTCTCGAACTGCTTTTATACCGGAAAGCATACATTCTGAAATCTTTCCATGATCCGCATACCATAATGCAGCACGTGTCAATTCGTCCATTTTAGACTTGCTCAGTGTGAAGCCTTTTACATGCCACATCGGATATCGCAGCGAAAAACTGCAGCCATTCACATCGATATCCCTTGATTCTTTAAGCACTGACTCACCATCCGCAGGTCCCGCAAATACGCAGTCATTCACTTCTGTATCCATCAGATGATAAAGTGCTCTTTCTTCATCAAACTGTCTCCCTTTTATTATCTCTCCCATATATGATTACTTCCTTTCATTCAAAGTATTGTACGTTTACGTTACAGATCAGGTAGCTTCTGAAGGAAGCAAAGCAATTCGTAGCATCATACTTACTGCTTTTGACACCTACTTCATGATATTTTGTTTCGTGTCGGTTTTGAATCTCCGGTTTGTTTCCGTATTATCAACTATTGGTTCATACATCCGAAGTAGTTACTATACAATGATGAAACTAATTGCAATCACATAAGAATGACAGCGAATTGCAGTAGCATTAAGAATGACTTTTGACACTTGCAGCATATTATAAGATAATGAGATGATGCAAGCTTCCAAAGGAAGCGAAGCAATTCGTAACATCATAACAAAATGACTACTTGTGATATTGATATTCCGAAGGGAGTGCAATGAAAATGTCTGCTACAACGATAATCTCTGAGCTCGATACAGCCAAGGCTGACGAAGCTGTCTCAAATATTGAGAAAACATTTATGGGATTTTCACTTGAGAAACTCTTTCATTTTCTGATAGTATTCGCCATTGCATATCTTGTCGCAAAGATCGTGATAATCATCATAAATAAGATGATCTGTCACAATAAGCTCATGGATAAGAGTATCAAAGGCTTCCTTAAACAGACCTTTAAGGTGATCGTATATTTTGTAGCATTCACCATTGCCGCATATCAGTGTGGAGCAAATGTTTCGTCAGTCCTTGCCATATTCTCTATCATGGGTCTGGCTGTTTCACTCTCGATTCAAAACCTGCTCGGCAATTTCTTCAGCGGTCTCACTTTGCTCTCTACAAAGCCTATCCATGTGGATGATTTCGTAGAGGTCGACGGAATAAAGGGCACTGTAAAACGTATAGATCTTATCTACACTGAGATAACAACGGTCGATAACCGTATCGTCTTCGTTCAGAATTCAAGGATCTGCTCCAGCAATATCAAAAACTATTCTGTCAATCCGCAGAGCAGACTGGATATAAAGATAACGGCCGCCTACGAATCTCCGGTGGAGACCGTAAAAGCAGCCCTTTCTGATGCTGTATCTCATTGTGATTTTATGACCGATCCCGCCCCATACATAACGATCAGCTCTTTCGGCGCAAATTCTGTTGAATATCTTGTACGCGTATGGTTTGAGCATTCAGATAAATATACGGTTGAAACGATACCCCATAAACTGAACGAAGAAATTGCAAAATCTTTTGATAATTTCGGTGTCATCATGACATACGACCACCTTAATGTACATATGGTAAATAACGACACTACGGTAAAATAAGCCTGTGATTACAATCCTCGCCTATATTAACCAATATCTCTGCCGTTTAAGCATATCTTGTCCCTATCAGTTGAGTTCTATCTCACCATCGAATACGGTTTCAGCAGGACCTGTCATAAAGACATCTCCGCTCTTTTCATCCCATTCGATCTCAATATTTCCGCCTAACAGACTGACATCGACTTTTCTGTCCGTAAGTCCATTCAGCACGGATGCGACCGCAGATGCGCAGCATCCGGTACCGCACGCAAGTGTCTCGCCTGTCCCGCGTTCCCATACTCTCATCTGAATATGATCTCTGTCGATGATTCTCACAAATTCTGTATTTGTACGCTTTGGAAATCTTCCGTCACATTCGAAATACGGACCGGTCTGTGCAAGATCAAGGCTGTTGATCTCTTTCATAAAGACTACGGCATGTGGATTTCCCATAGAAACACATGTCACGTTATATGTCTTCCCGTTTATCTCAAAAGGTTCGTTCACCACCTCGTCGTGCTGTGAGATGACAGGCACCTCTTCAGCGCGAAGTTCAGGTTTGCCCATATCAACGCGTACCACTGACACCTTGCCATCAGTCACAGTCATCTTAAGGTATTTTATCTTCCCACAACTTTCAATACTTATCTCGGTCTTATCAGTAAGTCCTTTATCAAACGCATACTTTCCAACGCATCTGATACCGTTGCCACACATTTCCGCGCGGCTTCCATCAGCGTTATACATCTCCATCTCAAAATCTGCTATCTCCGAAGGATTTATAAAGATCACACCGTCTCCGCCGATTCCGAAATGTCTGTCGCTAAATCTCTTGACCAGTTCCGGTTTATCGCGCATCTCTATATGTTCGCGTGCACCGTCAATATAGATATAATCATTCCCACAGCCATGCATCTTGGTAAATTTCATCATATGCTCCCTCATCAGACCTGATTCGATCTGTTGCCTTTGCGTTTCTTATCTCGTATAAGATAGAATACCCCACATACCAGAGCAATTGCAAGTGATAGCCACTGTGATGTCGATAATAAGAGAAAAATCCGCGTTCAGTGCTGTCATACCTAAAGAATTCCATTATAAACCGTGCCACACAATATACAATAAGATAACTTAACAGTGAGTCATCTCTCTCATTTTCCGGAACGGAATATTTTCTGTAAAATATAGCTGCTGCAATAAATAAAAGGATTGATTCAAGCAGTTGAAGCGGGAAAAGAGAGACACCGTGCGGAGCATACGAACCTGCCGGAAATCTCACTGCCAGCGGACCGTTGTAAGGTCTTCCATAACAGCATCCAGGCTCCTTTATGTATGTTTTTATATGACACCGATGATAGAGCAAACAAGACCTGCTGTTGCCATACCTTTTTTCTCAGGATTCTTTCTTCCAAGAGCACCAAGAATGATACCTACAACTGCGAGTATTGCGCCAAGCCATCCAAGTGAACCTGCACTGAAAATTCCTATAACAAGTGAAATAATACCAAGAACCAATGATGCTACTGCCATTTTTGAATACCTTCCTCTCATATGTTATTATAGATAATAAATACTACAAAATATTATTATAAAAGTATAAGAGCAAAAGTCAGTAGTACACTCCATTAAATAAATAGTCTATATAGTGATGCAAGTGCAAAAGCTTCCAACGGAAGCGAAGCAATTCGTATCATCATAGACTAATAGCTGCTATTAACACCCGCATCATATAATAATTCATCACAAAGATGATAACCATCAACGAAAAAACGGCGTAAGATGAAAAAGATCATTCAACATACAATAACAAGCGAAGATCTGACCGGAACAGCACAGGGTGTCGTAAGCCTCGTGCTCAAACGGATCATGCATCTTTCCGCGCATGAGATAAGCAGCGCGAAATTCACACATGACGGCATAACAGCTGATGGGATTCAGGTCACCGTGAAAGACCGTGTGAAAAAAGATCAGCTTCTTTCGATATGTCTTGAAGATACTGCTGATATGACAGACCACCTGCTTCCGGTACATGGAGATCCGGGAATCATCTATGAAGACGAGGATCTGCTCGCGGTAAATAAACCAGCCGGTATCGTCGTTCATCCGACTCACGGTCACTACAGCGATTCTATTGCTAACATAATCGCAGGATATTATACTGAGAAAAATGAAAACGTCATTATCCGCGCGTTCGGGCGTCTTGATAAAGATACATCCGGAGTCCTTTTATTTGCCAAAAACAAGGCTGCCGCAGGCAGACTTGAACATCAGCGCGAGCGGGGACAGTACTGCCGCACGTATTATGCATTAGTGCATGGCACTTTGGAAAATAAGATAGGAATCATCGATGCGCCGCTCTCTCCCGTACCCGGAACGCTTATGCGGCAGTGTGTGTCAGACGACGGCAGACCTGCCGTGACGCATTATGAAGTATTGTGGAGTGGCGATAATGGTGCATTAAAATATTCTGTTTTAAGACTTCACCTTGATACCGGCCGCACGCACCAGATACGCGTGCACATGGCATACATTGGTCACCCGCTGCTTGGAGATCCGATATACGGAGATACAGCCGTTAATGATGATCCTGCATCTGAACATGCATATGATTTCGCACCATTGTCCGCACACAGCGGCAGATCACATGCTCTCTTCACACATACGGCGCTGCATGCCGGCTGCATCGATCTCAAACAGCCATTTACCGGATTACCTCTACATGTATCGGCTCCTTTTCCGAGCGATATCGCAGAATTTCTTGATATGGAGGATACTTTGTCATGATCATATCCAAAGTCAACCGAAGAATGATAGTGCCACTTATCTGCTCTATCGCAGTCTTTATACTTTTAGTCATATTTTTCAAAATGAATACTACCAATTCCGTTGCCGCAAAGCCCTACGCTATCCGTTCCGCAAAAATAACGACCTCTGCCACAAGCGAGACCGTTACACTTCCCGTGACAATACGCTCACTTCCCGCCGGTTCGCCCGTAACGGTCGACTTCGATGTGCCGAATGTATCTGGCAAATCGATCTATTTCAGCAGTGTTTACTCCCCACTTAGCATATACGCCGACGGTCACCTGATCTATCAAGGCGGTCAGACCGGATCATATCCTGCTTTCTTTTCCGATCCGGCAAGCTTTGCCGATTCATGCCTTATTCCCAATTCATCAAGTACTGAGCCGATACATATCACCATGATCTACTATTTTCCAAATAGCAGAAATGCGGCACTTATCAGCGAACCATATATTGGCACATCAAGATCCATAATACAGATGCTTATGTCGGAATATGGATCCCACTACATAATCTCTCTTGTAGATATGATCATTGGTACGATAATGATCTTCATCTCTATTTTTACATATTCGTCTGACACCATCCGCGACCGTTCTCTTTTATGGCTCGGGATATTTACCGCGCTGACCGGAACATGGTGCATATCCAGCAATTATCTGACACTATATATATCACAAAAATCATCGCTTCTTTATATGATCAATTATATGACTTTTTTCTCCATTCCCATTCCCATCATCGCGTTCACTTCTGAGATAATGAACATAAAAAAATATCGCATTATAAAGGTTATGATGCTTGTTGATGTTCTGTTTATTATATGCGCATTCGTACTGCAGATGTCAGGTGTTCTGCCATTCTCTGTATCAATGTATCCTTTTCATATACTGGCATTGTTTACGATAATCGCCCTGACTATTATCGCGATATCTTATTCGGTAAACAGCACAAACGCACACGGGCGGCTTATGCACGTACCTTATACTGTCTTTCTTTGCTGCATTATAATCGAAGCTGCAAATTACTATCTTCAATTTTTCACACAGTTGTCTCCCGCTTTTCTTATCGGTCTGAATATCTTCATAATGCTATCAGCGACAGAGACTTGCTTTAATCTGGTCGAACTGACAAGCCAGTCGATCTCAAAGAGAGAACTCGGTCGTGACCTCGATACCCTTCGTAAACAGGTATTTATAGAAAAGAAACTGTATGAGCGGCTTGGAGAACCCATATCAGATTCCAAATACTATACTGATCTTGCTGCAGAAAATGACATTATTTCTGATATAAGGATCGATGATATATCATACATTCCATCTGAAAGCCGTTCAGACGTTGATAATATATGCGGAAATATCATAATCAGCGCAATCGCATCCTGTTGCCAGCTTTCTTCAGATAACCGTTATCTTAATATCCATCTTGTAAGCAATGGTCATATCGCTTCTATTTCCGCTGATTACAGTATCGCCCAGTCCACGATTGCGAACTGGAAACGTTTTGCGCATGCTTCCGATCAGTATCCGGTATCCGAGATACTTCCGGCTTCTATAGATGAACTTATCCGCGCCCACGACGGTGTTATAAAATATTCCAACGATGATTCGCTCAACTCATTGTCTATACTTTTGAAAGTCTGAACCGGTAAGGATTATCGGCGAGCCTTAACTGATGGCTTAACTGAGCAATGGTTTTATTTGACAAATGTGCGTTATAACTGCTATTATCATTGATAGTGAACAAAGGCGTTCGATTGATTTCGAGCGCCTTTTTGTATGCCTCCATGTGCAATTTAGCATACAGATGATATGAATATCAAAAGTAATACTTGTGTTGCGATTCTATACTGAAAAAAAAGTTCAAGGGTATTATAATCATGTCAGAATCTAATAATGATTCAAATGTCAAAAGTAATTATCGTGATATGAAGCGATTCGTAGCATCATAACAAAATGACTACTTTTGACACCCACATCATTCCATGAACAGAAAGAAATAACATAATAGAAAAAAACGAAAGCGAGGTATGAAATGGAAAATAAGATGACTAAGCAGGACATCATACAGATGGTAAAGGACGAAGATGTGGAATTCATACGTCTCCAATTTACCGACATATTCGGAAATCTGAAAAATGTGGCAATAACTGCGAGCCAACTCGAGAGAGCACTGAATAATGACTGCATGTTCGATGGCTCATCTATCGAGGGTTTTGCACGAATCGAAGAGTCAGATATGTATCTGTATCCTGACTGCAACACAATGGAGATATTTCCCTGGAGACCGCAGCAGGGCAAGGTTGCAAGACTCATCTGTGATATCTACGATGCGCACAGAAATCCATTCGAGGGCGATCCAAGATACATTCTCAAAAAAGCGGTCAGTGAAGCTGCAAAGATGGGATATGTATTTAATGTAGGACCTGAATGTGAATTCTTCCTGTTCAATACTGACGAGAACGCTATGCCTACAACGATCACGCATGAAAAGGCAAGCTATTTTGATCTTGGACCTATGGATTTTGGTGAAAATGCAAGACGTGATATGGTCTTAAGTCTTGAGGACATGGGCTACGTTGTTGAGGCATCTCACCATGAAGTAGCTCCGGCTCAGGAAGAGATAGACCTTCACTATAACGATGCACTAAACATCGCTGATGAGATCATGACATTCAAGCTCACAGTAAAGTCTATCGCAAAGCGCCACGGTCTTCATGCCACATTCATGCCGAAACCTATATTTGGCGTGAATGGGTCGGGAATGCATATCAACATGTCACTATCCAAGGACGGGAAAAACATATTTGCTGATGAAACGGAAAATGACAAATTAGGTCTCAGCAAGGAAGCCTATTATTTTATGGGCGGTCTTATGAAGCACATTCTTGGGATTACTGCTGTCATCAATCCGCTTGTAAATTCATATAAGAGATTTCTTCCCGGTTATGAAGCTCCTGTATACATAGCATGGAGTCCAATGAATAGAAGTCCTCTCATCCGTATTCCCGCAGGACACGCTTCA
>JAGPKJ010000070.1 GCA_018053995.1 Lachnospiraceae bacterium
AACCAGTCCTTAAATACAGGAGACTGAATGACTACTATTATGACTATGATTATGGCCATGATAACCGGAGACTGATCAGTCGAAACGCCCATAGCAAGAAGTGTTGTCATGATCGCCTGAATCGTATAGGCTCCCGCAATCGAACCTGCAATATTGAATTTGCCGCCTGCAAGAGAATTGCCGCCAAGTGCTACCGCAAGTATCGAATACATTTCATAGTTGAGACCGATATTATTTGAATCTGCTGAATATATCCTTGACGAAGCTATCATTCCCGCTGCGCCTGCGCAAAGTCCGCATATCGCGTAGCATATAAGACATATCGCGTCAGAATTGATTCCGCATATCTTTGATGCACGGCTGTTGATGCCGACTGACTGAATATACGTCTCAAGTGACGTTTTCTTAAGTACGATCTGCGCGATTATGATTATCAGTATCGTAACAAGTATAGGTGTCGGGATTGGAACGCCCGGCAGGAAATTTCCAAGATATTGATAGGGATTGTAACGGATATATATGATCTGGTTGTTGCAAAGCAGGAGTCCTATCGCGCGTGCTGCGGTAAATAAGATAAGTGTCGCTACCATAGGCTGTATCTTGAGCTTTGCGACCATCGCACCATTGATAGCTCCGCAGACAAGTCCGAAAATGAGACCCACCACGATTCCTACTGCTATCGGTACTATGATCCCCGTCACGGAAGTATTTCCATACCCGGCAAGAACCATACATCCACCGCATGCTGCAAGTGACATTACTGATCCTACTGAAATATCTGTTCCTGCTGATACCGCGACAACAAGTGTCTGCCCTACTGCAAGGATCGCTATCTCACTTCCTCTGTTGAGGACATCTATGATACGTCCATAAAGCACACCATTCTTGACCGCTATCTTGAAGAAAGACGGATCCTTGAACAGATTGATGAGAAGCACAAATAAGAGCATAAGCAGCGGTATAAAAAGCGGTTGTTTCTTTATTTTATTCCACATTTTATGATTCACCTCCCGCGATGGCGCCCATGACGCTCTGCTGTGTAAGTTCAACATCATTTGAATCAAGTTCTCCGACCTTCTGACCATCTCTCATGATCAGCATCCTTGAACATGTACGAAGCATTTCATCGATCTCTGATGAGATAAATATAACGCTCATTCCCTGACTTGCCAGCTGAAGTACGAGTTTCTGTATCTCGGTCTTCGTTCCGATATCAATACCTCTTGTAGGCTCATCAAGTATAAGGAGTTTAGGATCTGTAGCGAGCCATCTGGCTAATATGACTTTCTGCTGATTACCGCCGGACAGCTGTCCAAGAAGTGTCTCTTTCGAAGCTGTCTTTATGTTCAGAAGCTTGATATATTTATCAGCAATCTCATTCTGCTTTGACAGCGGGATCTTCTTGAATATCCCGTTTCTCGCCTGAAGAGCTATGCAGATATTCTCTCTTATCGAAAGACCTGCGATACATCCGTCAAGCTTTCTGTCATCCGGAAGGAATCCCATACCGGCTTTTATAGAGACTATAGCTGACTTATTTTTCAGCGGTTTCCCTTCCATAGAAGCTTCGCCTGTCTGTGAATTATCTACACCGTATACGCAGCGTACAAGTTCACTTCGTCCGCTCCCCAGGAGTCCTGCCAGACCTACTACTTCACCTTTTCTTATCTCAAAATCAAACGGCTTTATCGTACCCTTGTGGCTGAGGTTCTCACCCTTATAAAGGATATCGCCATGTTCTGCCTTTGTATTCTCATTCTTTATTGCTGAAAGATCGTCGAAATCCTTTCCAAGCATAGCTGCGACAAGTTTCACACGTGGGAGTTCCGATACTGTGTAGTCTCCTACAAAGGTTCCGTTTCTCATAACGGTTATCCTGTCACATACTTCATATACCTGATCAAGAAAATGTGTGACAAATATGATACCTACACCTTTTTCCCGCAGCCCTCTCATCATCCCGAACAGCTTTTCTACTTCATTATCATCAAGTGACGATGTAGGTTCATCAAGTATGAGTACCCTTGCATTCATATCGACCGCACGCGCGATTGCTATCATCTGCTGGATAGCAATCGAATAGTGTTCCAGCGTCTGAGTCACATCGACTTCTATCTTAAGGCGATCCATAAGTTCCCGTGCCATTCTGTTCATGACACGCCAGTTTATCGTATGAAGTTTTGTTTTCGGTTCGCGGCCGATAAAAAGATTTTCAGCGACCGACAGATTCGAACAAAGATTGACTTCCTGATATACAGTAGCGATACCTATCTTCTGTGCATCCATAGTTGAATGATTGAAGATATTTCCATCGACACCATCCATATGCACTTCACCGCTGTCACGTTCATATACACCTGTCAGGCACTTTATGATCGTAGACTTTCCTGCGCCATTTTCGCCCATCAGTGCGTGTATCTCGCCTTCATGAAGAGTAAGACTGGCATTATCGAGTGCAACGACACCCGGGAAGGTCTTGACGATATTTTTCATTGATATAAGTACTTTCTTCTCTTTATCCATTTTCGTCTCTTCCATTTTATTTTCATCCAGTTCTACAAAAAGAGGGGCGGCATCCGAGCGAACGGGCGCCGCCCTTCTTCAGTGTTAGTTCAAATATTTATTTTTGATCTTAAGATCAATATCCTGCATCTACAGTAGCCTGATCTACAACGATCATATCTTCTGTAACATCTGCACTTGCAGCGTTCGTGTAGCTTACGCTCTTTACTGTATCATCATGTGAGTACCAAGGCTCAGCCATGAATGTCTGCTTCTGAACATCTTCGCCATTTGCAAGACTCTTAACGATTTTAGCGCAATCAGGTCCCTGAAGAGGGTTGCACTGGAAGTCTGCATTGATAGATCCGTCAAGAACCATCTGAAGTCCGGCTTTGCATGCATCAAATGACATTACGATAACGTCTCCGTCAGTACCGTATGAAACGCCTGCTGCCTTCATAGCATCAATAGCACCGAAAGCTTCATTATCATTCTGGCAGACAACTACATTGAACTTGCCCTGATATGATTTGCAGTATGACTCCATAACTTTCTGTCCGCCATCCTGTGTGAAGTCACCAGTCTGCTCATCAAGCTTGTTCCAGCCTTCTGATTCAACATACTGATCAAAGCCTTCTGAACGTCCGATCTGAGCTGATGAACCAGTTGTTCCTGAGATAACGAGAACATTTACATCTGTGATTCCCTTTGCTTCTGTGTAAGCCTTAAGCCATGAACCAGCTGCAAGACCTTCGTTCTTCATCTCTGTTCCGATCCATGCTGTGTATTTATCTGAATCATCAATAGTACGATCGATAACGATTACAGGTATCTGAGCATCCTCAGCTTCTGTAAGTACTGTATCCCATCCTGTTGATACGATAGGATCGATGATTATGTAATCAACCTGCTGCTGAATGAAGTTACGGATCGATTCGATCTGCTTCTCTGAATCGTTATCGCAATCAACGAACTGAAGATCAAATCCGTTTGCTGCTGAGAAAGCATCTTTAACTGAATTTGTTGAAGCTGTACGCCAGTCAGATTCGTGACCAACCTGTGAGAAGCCGATTGTGATCGCATCTCCGCTTGCTGTTCCTGCTTCTGACGAGATTGTCTCAGCAAGGCTTTCCATGCTGCTGCTTGATTCTGCTACTGCCGGTGCTGCTGATGATGCTGCCGGTGCTGCACTTGATCCAGCTGCTGTTGATGATCCGCATGCTGTAAGTGAAAGTGCTGTCATTGATGCAAGTACAAGAGCCAATAACTTTTTCTTCATGTTGATTCTCCTTTTCAATTTCTCCCTTGGTTGCAGGATACTGATATATCCCGCGGCGATAGGATATTGCCTATCACTAGTTAGAATCTTAGCAAATACGCATATCAGCGTAAATTCATTATCTTGCTGAAAGAGTTTGAATTATTGAATCGTCTTTTCGTTACCTTTGTAGCTTTTTTTAAGTGTTTTAAGCTTATTTAAATTTTATAAGTGTCTTATTTTGGCACCATGTTGGATTTTTTGTCACCTGCTATTCATATCATAGATTCCAAAAGTGATCGTTTATATGATCACGCTCAAAGAGCGCTCAAAAAATCACACTTTTGCATAAAAACAGCCCATCTGCAAAATCTGCAGACAGGCTGTACTTCCATGATATATGTGAAATGTTTACTTTCCCAGAACTACTACCTGGAAGCTCGCAGGCTTCATGATAGTTTTGAAGATACCTCCATCCACTATGCCATTCTTGTCTTCGAAAGGCATGACGTGCTGAACCTCGGCAGAGTTCGCTATCTTCATATCTGTGCTTTCCATAGTCTGATGGTCGATTATCCTATATCCTTCGAATCCCCTGATATCCGCCTCGAATTCGACATTTTCATTTATATTTCTATTTACTGCAAATATCGTAACTTGATCCTTTTCTTCATTATATACGGCAGAAGCCTCAATATCGCTTACATGGTCATGACCGCTTGTAGCATGATCTCCGCCTGTGATGACAGGGCGAAGTGAATAGCCGCGGCCATATTTCGATGCAAGAAAATACGGATAGAATATCGTCTGCTTCCATGCGATACCATTTTCCTCAGTCATTATCGGTGCTATCACATTGACAAGCTGCGCAAGGCACGCGATCTTGACTCTGTCCGCATTCTGCATGAGCTTGATCAGTGCGAGCGCATCCATTATCGCATCTTCGTAATTATAGATATCCTCAAGAAGATGCGGATGAGATCTCCACGGCATATCTTCCATATCACTGTTGTCCTGATCCATCGAATGATACCAGACATTCCATTCGTCAAATGAAAGATTGATGTCCTTCTTTCCATGCTTCACTGCTTTTACGTAATCGCATGTTGCGATAACCGACTTGATGAAATAATCCAGATCATCTGTCCTTGCAAAAAAATCTGCTGTATCATTTGCTTTGTTATCCCAGTACTGATGAAGCGATACGTAATCTACATAATCATATGCTTCGTCAAGGACTCCCGATTCCCACTTGCCAAATGTCGGCATCGACACACTGGACGATCCGCACACTACTGTCTCGATACGCTTATCCATCTGCTTCATAGCCTTTGAAGTCTCTGCCGCTATGTGACCATATTCTTCGGCTTTCTTATGACCCATCTGCCATGGACCGTCCATTTCATTTCCCATGCACCACAGTTTTATATCATAAGGATCCTTGTCACCGTGTGATCTTCTGAGATCCGCATAACAGCTGTCTGTATCAAGATTACAGTATTCCAGCAGATTAAGTGCATCAGCCGTTCCCCTTGTTCCAAGGTTAACTGCCATCATAATATCTGTATTCGCTTTTTTTGCCCACTTTGAAAACTCGCCTATCCCGAACGTATTCGGTTCAAGCGTTCTCCATGCGAGATCAAGTCTGCTCTTTCTCTCAGGACCTACTGAATCTTCCCAGCGAAAATTAGAGACAAAGTTGCCGCCCGGATATCTGACGATAGGAACATTCAGTTCTTTTACGAGATCGAGCACATCTTTTCGGAATCCGTTTTCATCCGCACTCGGATGTCCCGGCTGATATATCCCCGTATATACAGCGCGACCCAGATGCTCGATAAATGAACCATAGAGCCTGTCATCTATCTTCGATATCTTATAATCTTTTTCCAGTACCATTCTTGTCTTCTGTGCCATTATATAACCCCACCCAATACATGCCCGATTTTGATATTTATGATGCAAGTGTCCGAAGGAAGCGAAGCAATTCGTAGCATCATAATAAAATGACTACTTTTGACACCCACATCATATTCACTTATTCTTCTGTACAAATTCCTTTACAGTCTTATATACTCCGTCGCCATCAAATCCAAATATTTTGATAAGCTCAGAAGCCTTGCCTGACTCGCCAAATCTGTCTTTAACACCGATACGGCATACCTTTGTAGGGCATTCCTCTGAAAGACATTCACATACTGCTCCGCCAAGTCCGCCTATAACTGAATGTTCCTCTGCTGTAACAACAAGTCCCGTCTTCTTCGCTGATTCGATGACAAGCTCTCTGTCGAGAGGCTTGATCGTATGGATATCGATAACATCAGCGCTTATTCCGTCAGCTGCGAGTTTCTCAGCTGCATCAATTGCTGCTGATACAAGTATTCCTGTGGCAAATATAGAAACATCTTTTCCATCGCGAAGTCTTATTCCTTTACCCATTTCAAAATGATAATCAGGTCTGTCATTAATAACCGGAACTGCCGCACGTCCAAAACGAAGATATACAGGACCATTATATTCAAGTGCCGCTCTGACTGCTGCCTTTGCTTCAATATCATCAGCCGGAACGATAACTGTCATTCCGGGGATTGTTCTCATAAGAGCAATATCTTCGTTACACTGATGTGTCGCTCCATCTTCTCCTACTGAGATTCCTGCATGAGTCGCGCCGATCTTGACATTAAGATGCGGGTAACCTATAGAATTTCTTACCTGTTCGAAGTTTCTGCCTGCAGCGAACATTGCAAATGAACTAATAAACGGAATCTTTCCGCATGTAGCAAGTCCGGCTGCAATGCCAGTCATATCAGCCTCTGCGATACCACAGTCAATATGACGATCCGGATAAGCTTTCTTAAATATACCCGTCTTTGTAGCTCCTGCAAGATCTGCATCGAGAACTACAAGATTCGGGAACTCCTCTGCATATTCCTTAAGCGCATTACCATAACTTTCTCTGGTAGCTATCATCACTTTATCTGCCATTACTGTGCACCTCCGAGTTTCTGATCGATCGCATCAAGATCAGCCATCGCCGTCTTGTACTCTTCCTCATTTGGCGCTTTGCCATGCCATCCGACCTGACCTTCCATAAATGAGACACCTTTGCCTTTAAGTGTCTTTGCGATTATTGCAGTAGGCATTCCCTTTGTATTTCTGGCTTCTTCAAATGCTGAAGCTATCTGATCAAAATCATTTCCGTCTATATTTATCACATGGAAATTAAATGCCTCGAATTTTTTGTCTATCGGGTATGGCGAACATACCTGATCGATAGGTCCGTCAATCTGAAGACCGTTGTTGTCTACTATCACAACAAGGTTATCAAGTTTGCGGTATCCCGCGAACATTGAAGCTTCCCATACCTGACCTTCCTCGATCTCGCCGTCTCCTAAGACTGTATATACTCTGTAGTCTTTATGATCCATCTTTGCCGCGAGTGCCATGCCTGCTGCTGCTGAGATTCCCTGTCCCAGTGATCCTGTAGACATATCAACTCCCGGTGTCTCCTGCATACATGGATGACCCTGAAGCATCGCTCCATAATGCCTAAGCTTCGGAAGTTCGTCAACAGAAAAATAGCCTCTGTTCGCGAGCACAGAATAAAGTGCCGGCGCAGTATGTCCTTTCGACAAAACAAATCTGTCCCTATCCGGATCTTTTGCATTCTGCGGATCTATCTTCATCTCACAGAAATATAGATATGTGATAATGTCCGCTATCGACAGTGATCCACCCGGATGTCCTGACTGTGCCCCGTACACAGCATTGATGATTCCCTTACGTACCTGATTCGCTTTCTTTTCCAGTTCTGTTTTATTCATACAATCCCCGTTCCGAAACGCTCATCTTATCAACCTGAATGTAACTATAACGGATACATTGCATTCTTTACTCTGTCTGCACTTCTCCTCTGCTGCGTTTCACCACAGATTCTGTATCCTTAAAGATTATACCAGCCATTAATATGAAACTCAATTCAAAACTAATACCGGAAGCTGTGCAATACACTTCACGGCTTCATCCGCAGTTTTTTCAGTTCACTTCTGCCCGTAATAAGCATCTGCCCCGTGTTTTCTAAAATAATGCTTATCCTGGAGCTCCTGCGGTGCAGGTTTCACTATCGGATTGATGAGTTCACATCTGTATGCCATCTTTGCGACTTCTTCCAGTACTGCAGCATTATGAACCGCTTCGTTGGCGTCTTTTCCCCATGTGAACGGTCCGTGGTTCTTGCACAGGACACCCGGAACTGCTTCAGGATCAAGACCTCTGCTCTTAAATTCTCCTGTTATGAGTAGTCCTGTATTAGTTTCGTAAGCCTTATCTATCTCTTCCTTTGTCAAGCATCTGAGACACGGTATCTCACCATAGAAATAATCCGCGTGCGTCGTTCCATAACATGGAATGCTGCGTCCTGACTGCGCCCAGCTTGTGGCATATGATGAATGAGTATGCACAACTCCACCCACAGTCATAAAAGCGCGGTATATCTCAAGATGAGTAGGAGTATCAGAAGAAGGATTATACCTGCCCTCTACCTTATTTCCCTCAAGATCCATAAGTACCATATCATCCGGAGTAAGCTTGTCATAATCGACTCCGCTCGGTTTTATCGCAAAGATGCCCTTCTCTCTGTCGATCTCGCTTGCGTTGCCCCATGTGAATGTGACAAGATTATACTTCGGCAGCATCATATTCGCCTTATAGACACGTTCCTTAAGTTCTTCAAGCATGTATCTCACACCTCCGCTTTAAGATTTTCAACAGCCGCACGCTCTATAGAAAGGCAGCTGTTGTACCGTTTCATGAATCTGTCAAATCCGTCTGCTTCCTTATCGTCAGGTTCGATCGTCTCGCCTTCCATCCCGGCAAAAACATCGTTGTCGAGGAAATCGTCAAGACTCTGTCCTTCTTTGCCATAGATCATGTACGATGCAAGAAGTGCGATTCCCCATGCTCCGCCTTCTCCGGCTGTCTTCATTACAGTGACCGGAACTTTGAGTGCATCCGCCATTATCTTCTGACCTACGCCCTTTGTCTTAAAGAAACCGCCGTGTCCTGTGATCCTGTCCATACCGACATGTTCATCTCCAAACAGGATATCCATTCCGCTCTTAAGTGCGCCAAGTGATGTATAAAGGTTTACTCTCATAAGATTCGCGAGTGTAAAGTTGCTCTCCGGTGTTCTTGCCAGAAGCGGTCTGCCTTCTTCGAATCCGGTAATATGCTCTCCTGAAAAATAATTATACGAAAGAAGTCCGCCGCAATCATCATCACCCTGCATTGCAATACCAAAAAGTTTTTCATATGTTTCGTTCATATCCGGTTTTGCGCCGAAAAGCTCTGCACTCTCTCTAAGTACCGATACCCACGCATTGATATCTGATGTGCAGTTATTGCAGTGAACCATAGCAGCATCGCTTCCTGACGGTGTCGTGACTATATCGATCTCATCATGAACGGCTCCAAGCGGCTTTTCAAGTACTACCATGGCAAATACAGATGTCCCCGCGGAAACATTTCCTGTTCTCTGACGTGTCGAATCTGTTGCCGCCATTCCCGTACCCGCGTCACCTTCAGGCGGACACATAGGGATTCCGGCTGAAAGCTTTCCTGATCTGTCAAGAAGCTTTGCGCCATCTGCCGTAAGTTCGCCGGCATTTTCTCCGGCTGTAAGAACCTTTGGAAGAATGTCTCTTATTTTCCATGGATAAGAATGATCTGCTATCGAACTGTCGAACTTGTCGAGTCTTGCCTGATCGAAATCCTTGACCTTTGTATCTATCGGAAACATCCCCGAAGCATCACCGATCCCGATCACGCGTTTCCCAGTAAGTTCATAGTGAACGTACCCTGCAAGCGTAGTCATAAATGATATATCTTTTACATGATCTTCTCCGCCAAGTATCGCCTGATAGAGATGTGCTATGCTCCATCTCTGCGGGATATGGAACTTAAGCAGCTCTGTAAGGTCATTCGAAGCTTTTTCCTGTCTGTCATTTCTCCACGTTCTGAACGGCACAAGCTGTTTTCCATTCTTGTCAAATACAAGGTATCCGTGCATCATGGCGCTTATCCCTATCGCACCGATCTTTGTCAGCGTCGTGCCGTATTTATTCATGACATCATCTGCCAGGGATGCATAACACTTGGCGAGACCATTATTGATCTCATCCATGCTGTATGTCCACCAGCCGTTCTCAAGCCTGTTCTCCCAATCAAATGCGCCCGACGCTATCGGAACATTCGCACTGTCATTAAGCACTGCCTTTATCCTTGTCGACCCGAATTCTATGCCAAGAACCGTGCGACCGTTATTGATCTCACCTGTGATCTTTTCTGTACTGTCTACACCCATATTAATCCCCATTCCTGAGCGAATTTTCTGAAAAATATAATGCTCATCCGCCTTTGCGGCGCCATCTGTTTTCGCCCGGAAACAGACAGCCGTGTGCATTCATGTCATCTATAGATCGCACTGTTCCATCTAAGTTCATTTTTTAGCTGTCTCAGATCTGTGTCCTTATCGATCACAACGCTCTCTATACCCATTGTATCAGCCCAGTCCACCATCTGCTGTGCTGTAAGATCATATGAGAATGATGTATGATGTGCTCCTCCTGCAAGGATCCATGCAGCCGCTCCAGTCTTAAGGTCAGGCTCCGGTGTCCAGAATGCTGTCGCAACAGGAAGATTCGGCATCGGCTTTTCTGTCTGCTTACAGTTTACATTATTTATTATAAGACGGAAATGGTTTCCAAGATCGATCAGTGAACATGCAACTGCCGAACCGGATTTTGAAGTAAATACAAGTCTCGCCGGATCTTCTCTGTTGCCCATTGATAACGGGCATACTCTGATCGATATCGGGCTTCCTGCAATGCTAGGACATACTTCAAGCATATGAGATTCAAGGATACCTTCTCTGCCTTTGACAAAATTATATGTATAATCTTCCATGAATGAAGTTCCCTTTGCGTCCTTCATCCCGGCAGTCATGATCTTCATGAGACGGACCATCGCCGCAGTCTTCCAGTCTCCCTCGGCTCCGAACCCGTAGCCTTTCTCCATCATCCTCTGGATAGCGAGACCCGGAAGCTGCTTAAGACCGCCAAGCATACCGAAATGTGTCACTACCGCCTGATAATTTCCATCAGTGCAGAACTTCTCAAGACCGATCTCGATCCTTGCCTGCTCAGATACATGTCTCCTGAACTCTTTCTCATCACGTCCGTCTGTTATGATGCTGTACTCTTTATAATATTCATCTGTCAGCGCATCTACATCGCTCTGTGATACCTTTTCTGTGATATCGACAAGATCGTTAACATTATAGTGATCGATCTCCCAGCCGAATTTCATCTGAGCTTCAACCTTATCGCCTTCAGTAACTGCGACATTGTTCATGTTGTCGCCAAACCTGCATACTCT
>JAGPKJ010000159.1 GCA_018053995.1 Lachnospiraceae bacterium
CCAATATAAGAAAATATCGTATGCGGGTATATTTAGTATAATCAACTCGAGGTTATGTGCAACATCAACATCTCAATTTGATCCTTATATAATCATACTATATTTTTATTATGATGTGTGTGTCAAAATCAGTAATTTTGTTATGATGCCTTGCAACAAAATTACATATCATCGAGACTTAATTACATTGATTTCATTTTACAGATATGACATCATAAATCAAAGAAGATGGTTATCGATATATGCCGTCGAATCATGGGCGGCGTATTTATGAAAGGAGAACTCATGAACGAAAACAGCATATCGGGCAGTAACTTGCGCAGTACGGCTGACGGCATTCGCGCTCTTATATCATATGGACTTGATAAAAATCTCATAGGAGCAGATGACCGTGTCTATGCATCAAATCTTCTCATTGACGTTATGAGATATGAACCGTCATCTGATTTCAGCGTCATGGATCTGACTGCAAACAATGATTCCCGTGTTATGAATCTGACTGCAAATAATGATTCCCGTGTTACGGATCTGACTGCAGATAATGATTCCCGTGTTATGAATCTGACTGCAGATAATAATTCCTCTGCTTCAGATGCACAAGCTCGTAGTGCACCTGTCTATGAGCTTGAGGATATATTAAAGTATCTGTTAGATGATGCAGTCGCGCGCGGCGTCACCGAAGACGGCACTGCAAGCCGCGATCTGTTTGATACAAGACTTATGGGCTGCCTGACTCCAAGACCTTCTGAAGTCATCAGACAGTTTAATGAGCTATATAAGGATAGTCCCCAGAAAGCGACCGACTATTTCTACGCACTCAGCCGTGATTCTGACTATATCCGCACATACCGTGTAAAGAAGGATCTCAAATGGATAACCAAGACAAAATACGGTGATCTTGATATAACCGTCAATCTGTCAAAACCCGAAAAAGATCCCAAGGCGATAGCGGCTGCACTCACTAAAAAGCAGGATTCTTATCCGAAATGTCTGCTCTGTCCTGAAAATGTTGGATATGCCGGTCGTCTCGATCACCCTGCGCGTGAGACAATCAGACTCATACCGCTTACTCTCGGCGGCAAGCAATGGTACATGCAGTATTCTCCATACGTTTATTATAACGAACACTGCATCGTACTCTCCGGTGAACACGTTCCGATGAAGATAGATCATGACACATTTGTCCGTCTTCTTGAATTTACAAAGTTGTTCCCGCACTACACGATCGGGTCAAATGCAGATCTTCCGATTGTCGGCGGTTCGATCCTGACTCACGAGCACTTTCAGGGCGGAAGATATACATTTGCGATGGCACGTGCGGGAATCCGCGAGGCTCTTTCATTTGCAGGATATGAAGATGTGACTGCCGGCATCGTTGAATGGCCTATGTCAGTCATAAGACTTGATTCTGATGATCCTTGCAGACTTACAGAACTTGCAGATACGATACTCACATCATGGAGAAACTATAGCGACCCGTCCGTAGACATCCTTGCTGCTACTCCTGCAGACTGCTCTTCCACAGAACAGATTAAGAATGGTGCATCCAAGCCTGATGCTGAGCATTTGTCGAGTGCAAAGCAGAATTTTATCCCGCATAATACGATCACTCCGATCGCACGAAGACGCGGTGATATGTATGAGCTTGATCTCGTACTGCGCAATAACCGCACAACTGATGAATACCCGCTTGGGATCTTCCATCCGCATAACGAGCTTCATCACATTAAAAAAGAGAACATCGGGCTTATCGAAGTCATGGGACTTGCAGTCCTTCCATCAAGGCTTCTTGGCGAGATGGAACAGCTCAAAAAAGCTCTTCGCGACGGAACTGATGTATCCACGATCCCTGCGATATCGTCACACGCCGCCTGGACTGAGGAGATCATTGATAAACATCCCGAACTTTCTTACGACTATATTTCATCAGGAAAGACTTCGGATGATGACATAGACAAAATTCTACGCGATGAGATAGGTATTGTATTTTCTAAAGTACTTGAACATTGCGGTGTTTTCAAGGATACTAGAGAAGGCAGCGATGCTTTTCACCGATTTACGAATAGTATAAGGAGGATATCATCATGAAGATCTTAGTTACAGGAGGTGCCGGATATATCGGCAGCCACACAGTGATCGAACTGCAGAATGCCGGACATACACCAATCATTCTCGACAATCTGTACAACGCAAGCGAGAAAGTCCTTGACCGTATCGGGAACATTACAGGCAAAAGACCTCCGTTCTATAACGTAGACATTCGCGATAGAGAAGGTCTTGAGAAAGTGTTTGATGCGGAGAAACCTGATGCTGTCATTCATTTTGCAGGACTCAAGGCTGTCGGTGAATCAGTTCACAAACCATGGGAATACTATGACAACAACATAACCGGAACGCTCACACTCGTAGACGTGATGAGGAAGCATAACTGTAAGAATATCATCTTCTCATCATCAGCTACAGTTTATGGCGATCCCGCATTTGTACCGATCACAGAAGAATGTCCAAAAGGACAGTGCACTAACCCTTACGGCTGGACGAAGTCGATGCTTGAGCAGGTCCTGACTGATATTCAATTTGCCGATAAGGATTGGAACGTTATCCTTCTTCGTTACTTTAATCCTATCGGTGCCCATAAATCAGGTACGATGGGTGAAAACCCGAACGGGATTCCTAACAATCTCATGCCTTATATCACACAGGTCGCTGTAGGTAAGCTCGAGAAACTTCACGTATTTGGCAACGATTACGATACTCCGGACGGAACCGGTGTCCGTGATTACATCCACGTTGTCGATCTTGCCAAGGGACACGTATGCGCTCTGAAGAAATTCGCTCCCGGCTCAGGTCTCTCAATATACAACCTCGGAACAGGTATTGGTTACAGCGTCCTTGATATCGTAAAGAATTTTGAGGATGCAAACGGGATAACGATCCCTTACGTCATCGACAAGAGACGTGAAGGTGATATAGCGACCTGCTACTGCTCTGCTGCCAAAGCCGAAAAGGATCTTGGCTGGAAAGCACAGTATAATATGCATGACATGTGCGAGGATTCCTGGAGATGGCAGAAAAATAATCCGAACGGATACGATGACTGATGCAAGTGTCATAGCACAATAATCTTTTTATCTTCTGGAAGAAAACGTATTTATATTTGCGGCAGTGACTTTCTGATATGGGAGACGGATATATTTACCGTCTATCATATCAAGGTCATCTGTACTCTGACCTTTTGCAAGTGCGATACAGAGATTATACATGGCTTTAGCCTGCCCTTCTTTATCATTATATACAGTGCCGACCATCTCATCACTCTTTACCGCATCAAGTCCGTCATCAGTTCCGTCGATGCCAAAGAATGCCGGCCAGTCACTTTTCAATAT
>JAGPKJ010000160.1 GCA_018053995.1 Lachnospiraceae bacterium
GTATAAAAAGCATTATCTGAAATGTATGTTCAAGTGCAGATCGTAATATGCTCTCATCGCAGTGACAATGCCCATGACATATCTTTTCCGATATCTGGATATCCTGTTCATCATGTCCTTGTGTCCGCAGAAAACCTATAAGCTCTATCAGGAATCCGCCCGCCATACCGGCAAGTACCTTGACTGTCAAAATCTTTATTATGATGACCGGAGATACCTGTTCCGAAATAAGAATCGGTAGCATCTCATCAGATGTCGAAAGATAGACCGCGATCAGTGTTCCAAGTGTGATGACTCTGCCTGCATATAATCCCGATGCCGCCGCTGAAAATCCGCACTGCGGCACGAGTCCCAGAAAGCTCCCCCATAACGGGCCAAGCCTTCCTGCCCGCTGTATCGCATGCTTCATCTTCTCGCCGGCTCTGTGTTCAATGAACTCCATCGCCAGATATGTCACAAACAGGAACGGCAGCAGTTTAAGCGCATCTAATAATGTATCAATTATAATATCCTTCAAATCATTCTCCCCGTACTATCTCTTCGAGGATTCGCACGCTCTCGACCGTACCGAGTATCCCACTGTTGATCATGATATGGTAATTCTTCTTGTCGTCCCATATCTTACGTGTATGTGCAGTATAGAAATTAGCACGTCTTCTGTCATTTTTTTTAAGTGACGCTGCCGCTTTCTGAGAATCGATTCCCTCTACTGACATCGCTCTCTGAAGTCTGTAATCCTCATCTGCATAGATAAATGCATTGAGACAATCGTCTCTGTCATTCAATATGAATGATGCCGCTCTTCCGACAAAAACGCATTTGCCACCCTCTGCATAATTTCTGATAAGTTCAGCTTCTTTCTTGAAAAGCTTAATCTCTATCGGGTAGTCCTTTTCATCAAGTTTTCTGTCAAGAAGCGGTGTTCTGTGGATATTAAAAATATCAGATTCAGGATCAGTTGCTTCGATCGCTGAGATAAACGATATTGATATCCCAAGCTGGTTCGCCGCTTCCTCAAGCACATCATGACCATGATACGTGTACCCCAGATCCGCAGCAAGTTTCTTCGCTATCTCATTTCCACCACATGCAAATGCTCTTTCAATATTCACTATCTCATACATAATATGATCCTCCTGTAAACAAATGGCTGCAACAGCCATAACCCTCATATGATACTGATGTCAAAATCATTAATTATATTATGATGATTCTAATTGCTTCGTGCAACTTCTACAATAATTAAGATACCATTCGAATACCACTTTAGCAAGCACTGACGACGGAATCTGATCTTAAATATGACTGCGATCTCGAGCCAGCATTTATGAGTCACACATCAATACCTGTATCCCCTGCGCCGCGTCTCGATAAATCCAAACGAAGCACCACATATACCGCCGATTATATGCGTTATATGAGACACGTTATCTGCCGCGCTGCTCTGCGTTATCTCGCTCCCGATATAGACAGCCGCGACCAGAATAAATGTAAGCGGTATCCTTCCCCGTTCTGCGCTCGCCTGCGATGCAAGTATCATCATCATGAATACAAGCCCGCTCGCTCCAAGGAGTGCCGATCCCGGAAAAAATATATTATGTATTATACCTGAAACAAGCGCAGTTATCAGTATCATCTCGATCAGGGATCTGCTCCCGTATTTCTCTTCAAGCATCGGTCCTACGACAAGAAAAAGTGTCATATTAGCCGCATAATGCGCGAAATTCGCATGTCCAAGCACGTGTCCAAGAAGTCTTACATACATAAGCGGATCCGTAAACGGTGCCCTGTAAGTCTCAAAACACAGCTTCGTGCTGACACCACCCGTAAGTTTATCAAGTCCAAGGACTGCCAGCGATAATAACGCAAATGTAAGTACTACCGGAGAATTATATTGTATACGCCTCATTTTTCCATACTCCTTGGTATGACCGATCATGTTTCCGTACAGCCGTCATTTCTGCAACATTCGCTCTATAAGTTATGCTAAGTCGCTCTTACACATGTCCATCCGTACATTTGCACACACAAGCTGTTATGCCCATCACTATGTATGCATATGGTGTATTCAGCACAGTATGAAATCCTGTGATGTTACATGACACGTACCCTATAAGCGATGCAATACATACATAGAGTATCGGATTTTTTTTCATGTCTCTGCATGCTTTTCCAAGCAGATTCAGGAAAAACAGTACAAAAACAGATGTCCCTGCGATCCCGTTATCTATCAGCATCGTCATTATCGTATTGTGAGCATTCGTCAGCCTTGCATTTCCAAACCTGAGAAAAAGCTTCTGCGAAGTGCCAGCATCTCCGTACATATATCCAGCAAATCCATCCGGACCCGATCCAAACATCTTTCTTATAAAAGACGAATCAGTAAATGCGTTCCACGAGATCTTCCAGATAAAACCTCTCGAATTGCCCCAGTCATCATTAAATCTGAATATCGCTATATCCGCGATCGGTCTGATCCCGCCTGTCACCGTATTGACTATGATAAGTACGATACATATGACCGCTGCCGCCGATATTGCCGCAATGAAATAGATGCCTCCGCGTGCAATGAACCGCGCCGCTGCCGGTCTGATCTTCTTTTTGCAAATAAAAGGCGATACGAATACTGCCGCCGTCATAACGATAAATATGACTATCATTATATCGCTTCTCGATAGAAATCTTGTTACCGCACTGTAATAGTTCAGCATCAGTGGAAATATGATTGCAAGCACCCTTATCGTTGCTGCCGCTCCCACACCGATATACAGGACATTGGCTATCTCGCCGGCATACTCTTCTTGACCTGCTGAAATGATAAGCAGAAAGACAGATACAGCCACCATCGGAAGGACTATGCTTTCACTCCCCTGAAGAAGTGCAGATAAAAGCGACATGTAAACCGCCGCGTATGATATGACCTGCTCTATCCTGTCTTTATTTTTCTTTACGATACACACAATAATCGCAAGCGGAGATGTCACAGACCAGAATCCCATATACCAGTCATTGTTTCCCATCGTTGAAATAAATGTTGAATCACTCTCTCCCGTACCCGGGAGCCTGAAGCCAAATCTATTCATCACTATGATAACTGAGATAAATGTCATCACCGCAATAGATATCAGATATGTTATCCTGCCAAGTCTCTTATTTTCCAAAAGCTCTTTACCGGAAAATGAAATGATAAAATATACTGCCGATATCAGAAGCTGCGTAAGAAATCCCATGTGCCAGCCATCTTCACCAGTCATACTCTTACCTGATACAGGTATGAAAAATGAATATATGCAATCCAAACAGCCATCTTCACCAGTCATACTCTTACCTGATACAGGAGAGAGAATATATGACACGACTGTCAGTATGGTAA
>JAGPKJ010000161.1 GCA_018053995.1 Lachnospiraceae bacterium
GTGTACCGGGTGCGAGAACTGGTGTGCTTACTCCGCTTAATACGAGTTCAAGTGGTTTTGATGATGTTTTAAATCAGGAATCTGATGGACAGATAAGCCTTGTAATGCCGGACGCAGAAGCAATCGAGAAGCAGATCACAGGTCAGCTTAGCATTGACGACATCATGTCCGAATGGGAACAGATGAAACAGGATAATGAGAAGAAGCGCATGAATGAAGTACGTCAGCGTATTCTTCAGAATACCGGAAATCTGTTTGATGATTTTGACGATGATACAAAGAATGGTCTGCTTGAGCAACTCGAGAAAGCATTTGTTGCGGCCATAATGAAGGAATCGAAGGAAAAGGGAGAAGCTCCTGATACTGCGATACTTTCAGATGAAGAGATAACGAGAGAGACGACCAAAGCTGTAAAGCAGGCAACTGAACCACTTCCGGTGATCACTGATGAAGATCTCAGAGCCGCAAAAGAAGATGATGAAGGCGTTGAAGAGATCGAAGAGATCGATGAGAGCCAGACGGAAGAATTAGATGAATCTGAAGAAGACGAAATTGATGAAGCAGAGCCTGATAAGGAACATGCAGCTGACGATATAGCTGGTAATGCCGAAGAGAACAAGGAAGAACCTGAGGATGAATCTGACGTAGATGCAGATGAGACTGCAGATGATGGCAGTGAATCTGATGGTGATAATACGGAAGAGTCCGTAGCTGAGGAAGCGGCAGCCATTGAAGACACAGGCAGAGAGAAAGACGAATCGAATGGCAGCGATGCGTCAGGTAATAACGGTAGTCATATTCTCAGCGAAGAAGAGAGACAGACATACGCAAGGTTCATAAGCCATAGAAGACAGCGTGAACAGCTGCTTGATATTCTGGATAAGATGAGTATGGCATCATACACCGGCAACGTAATAATCACCGGCGAAGAGGAACCGGTATCACTTAGTCTTACAATGAAACTTATCCGTTCACTTCAGAACGGAGACAGCAACTTCATAGGTAAAGTCGCAAAGATCAAGGGTAATGCTCTCAATGATAAAGAAGCATCGGGAATTCTTGACAAGATAGAGGGCGGAGCTCTTGTGATCACACATGCTTCAGGAATGTCACCTGATAGCATGAAGAAAATGCTTGGCGCACTTGAATCAGACAGCAGGGGAGTCATAGTATTTCTGCTGGATTCAAAGGATCGTATCGACAAGATGACGGGAAAGATTCCAAAGATAACAGAGACATTCTGTTCAAGAGTCGATCTCGAAGGTCTGAATGATGATTCACTCGTAGAATATGCGAAGCAGTACGCAGATCAGAATGATTGTGTGATCGATGAACTTGGAATTCTGGCACTTCACACAAGGATTGAGAATATGCAGTCGAACGATCATGCGGTAACCGTTTCGGAAGTCAGGGAACTGATCGATAATGCGATCGGGTATGCTGAAAAGAAGAGCCCGAAACATCTGATGGATACTTTGTTCCACAAGCGTTTTGACGAAGAGGACAGAGTGATTCTTCATGAAAAAGATTTTATGCATGATATCGGGTGATGTGAGCATCATAATATAATTGCATTTGATACCCGTATCATAACGATACAGGGGGAAAAGAGAATCATATGACAGCAGACAGAAAAAAAGCGTCAGTAAAGCTCAAGGATTCTAAAGAACCTGAAAAAAAGATAACAAAGAAAAAAGTTACGGCAGCAGGCACGAAGAAAAAGAGTGCAGGCAAAGATCAGAAGGTCTTTATTTCTGAAGCGGATGAGTATCTTTTTGCACAGGGTACTCATTATGATATTTATGAGAAACTCGGAGCGCATCCGTCTGTTCAAAATGGCGTAAAGGGGATGTTTTTCGGAGTATGGGCTCCTAACGCAGAGTCTGTTCATGTTATAGGTACTTTCAACAACTGGGACGAGAATGCTGCAAAGATGGAGAAAATCGGCCCCGGTGGAATCCACACGCTGTTCATTCCGGGTGTTGGTGAAAACGAACTCTACAAGTTCATGATAACAACTCCTACAGGAGAAAGATTATATAAGGCAGATCCGTTTGCAAATTATGCTGAGCTTCGTCCCGGTAATGCATCAAAGACTTACGATATATCGGGCTTCGAATGGCAGGATAAGACATGGATGGAAGACCGCCAGGGTAAGGATCAGAATAAAGCGCCGATATCGATATATGAATGTCATATCGGATCATGGATGAAACACCCGGACGGAACCCCCGACGGGTTCTATACTTATCGTGAATTTGCTGACAGGATAACAGATTATCTTAGTGAGATGAGATATACCCACATCGAGCTTATGGGTATAGCGGAATATCCATACGATGGTTCATGGGGATATCAGGTGACAGGCTATTATGCACCCACATCACGGTATGGTACTCCTAAGGATTATATGTATCTCGTTGATAAACTTCACAGACATGGTATCGGGGTGATCCTGGACTGGGTGCCGGCTCATTTTGCGACGGATGCACATGGACTTGGAAGATTTGATGGTCAGTGTATCTTTGAAGATCCTGATCCGAGAAAAGGCGAGAACCTTGACTGGGGAACAAAGATATTCAATGTCGGGAAACCGGAAGTCAAGAATTTCCTTATAGCAAATGCGCTTTACTGGATACGCGAGTATCATATCGATGGACTTCGTGTTGATGCTGTCGCATCGATGCTCTATCTTGATTATGGCAAAAAAGATGGAGAGTGGGTTCCAAATAAATTTGGAGGTAACAAGAACCTTGAAGCAATAGAATTTTTCAAGCACTTCAATTCTGTTGTATGCGGTTCGTATCCCGGGTTTATGACGATCGCTGAGGAATCAACGGCGTGGCCGAAGATAACAGGAAAAGTCGAGGATGACGGTCTGGGATTTACATTCAAATGGAATATGGGATGGATGCATGATTTTTGTGAATATATGAAACTTGATCCATATTTCAGAAAAGGAAATCATTACTCGCTTACATTTGCCATGACATACAATGAGGCAGAGAATTATATCCTCCCGCTTTCCCATGATGAGGTCGTTCATCTTAAGTGTTCTATGGTAAATAAGATGCCCGGGTATAAGGTAGATAAATATGCAAACCTGCGTGCTGCATATGCATATATGCTTGGTCATTCCGGCAAAAAGCTCTTATTTATGGGTCAGGAATTTGCGCAGGAGCGTGAGTGGAGCGAAGAGAGGGAACTTGACTGGTATCTGCTCGAACAGGATCTGAACCGTGGCATGAAGGATTATGTAGGTGAACTGCTGAAGATCTATAGAAAATATCCGGCGATGTATACGATAGACAATAGCTGGGACGGATTTGAGTGGCTTAATGCCGACGATAAAGAACGCAGTGTATATAG